>NZ_JBHXTG010000036.1:6237-81555 GCF_042677465.1 Kitasatospora sp. NPDC127111 | reverse complement strand
GCGCAGGCGGGCGCGGGCGGCTGCGCTCCCCCCGGTGCCCGCGCGTCGCACTCCCCCGCCGCCGCTACCGGTACTCGACACCGACGGGGCCTCCGGCTCTGGTCGGGATCGGCGGCGCCGGCTGGGGGCGGCTCACCGATGGTGACGAATAGTGCCGAAAAGTGACATACCCAGCAGAACCCAGGCTATCCCGGCTTCCGGGGCGGCTTTTCCGATTGACCTACCTGGCGTAGGGCGCGCCCCGGCGGCGTCCTGCCCGGCGCGGGCGCCCGGCGGCGGGGGCGTGCGGCGGCCCGGCGGCAGGGGTCCGCGGGCCGGGTGCCGGGGGTGTTCCGGGGGGGGCGGTCGGTCAGGGAGCGGTGGGAACGGCGGGGGCGGCGGCGAGGAGGCGGGCGAGGTGCGGGAGGACGGCGCGGTCGTGGTCCAGCCAGTCGACCTCGGCCAGCTCGTCCGGGCCGAGCCAGCGCAGCTCGTCGTGGTCCTCCAGCGGCCGCGGGTCACCGGAGACCAGCCCGGCCACCCACAGGTGCAGCTCCAGGCCCGGCCGGACCAGCCACGCGCCGGGCAGCCGCTCCACCGCCCGCGCCCGGATGCCCAGCTCCTCCAGCAGCTCCCGCTCCAGCGCCTGCGTCTCGGTCTCGCCCGGCTCGGCCTTGCCGCCCGGGAACTCCCAGCGCCCGGCCACCTCGGCCGGCGCACTGCGGCGGGCGGCCAGCACCCGGCCCTGGTGGACGATGGCCCCGCCGACGACGATCCGGTTCTCCATGTCCCCGACCCTATGGCCCTCCGGCTCCACCCAGTACAGCTGCTTGTGGCCGCGGGCCTCGAACGCGGCCGCCAGCCCGTCGGCCGCGGCCCGCTCCAGGCCCCGGGCGACCGTGAACCGGTTGCCGTTGTCGTCCTGCCGCATCACCCGAAAGGTGTCCATGCGCCGAGCGTAGGGGGCGCGGTGGCGGGCACGGCCCCCGGCCCGCGTGGGGGTCGGGCCGGGGCCGCGTCCACCGGACGCTACGCCCGGCTCGCTACCGGCAGGTACGGGCCCGGTTAACGCCCGGTAAGACCGGTCCGGGGCCGGCGGGGCCAGGACGCCGGGACGCCTCCGCGGCGGGGTCAGGTCTGGATGTCGCCGACCTGCTCGCCGGTCGAGAGGCCGAGCTCACGGCGGATCTCCAGCGAGAGCTTCGCCGACTTGGCCACCAGCGACTTCGCCCGCCGCACCTCGCGCTCGAGCGCGGTGCCGTCGGTCGTCCTCGCCGCGGTGTCCCAGGCGGTGGCCGCCTCCCGTTGGGCGGCCGCCAGCTCGGCCACCTTCGGCCTGGCGGCCTCCGGCCAGACCGTCGAGCCCTTGGAGAGCTCCTCGGCCTCCTTGCGGGAGGCGTCGGCCATCTGCCGGGCCCACGCCCGGTACTCGGCGTTCGCGTGGGCGACCTCGGCGTCCGGCTCGTTCCAGTACGCGTTGTTGAAGGCCCGGGCGGCCTCCAGGTAGCCGAGCTGGGCCGGGGTCAGAGCGGCCCGGTCGGTCCGGACGCTGCCCCGGTGCTGGGTGTAGCGGTCCTCGTAGGCGCAGGTGACGGAGCGTTCGCCGGACTTCCAGTTGGCCCGGCTCGGGTAGAGGTAGACCTCCTCCATGCCGTCCGGCACCGCCCAGTAGTCGAGGGCGTACTCGTCGAGCACCGGGCCGCAGAGCGTGGCGGCGCGCTCGCGCAGGCGGCTCTCGCCCGGGTAACCGGGGCCGTCGCCGTCCGGGATCCGGACCGTGCCGGCCACCTCGCCGAAGTGCGGTCCGGCGCACGGCGCCTTGAGCACCCAGGAGACGGTCAGATCCCCGCCCTCGGGGTCGTCGCCCGCCGGGACGCCGGGCGGGTTATAGCAGTCGCCGGCCTTGAGCGTGGACCAGAGCACGGATCCCGGCGGGGCCTTCGGGAGGTGCGCCGGGCGGTCGGTCCGGTCGGACGCGTCGACGCCGGTGGCGAGGGCGCCGATGAAGAGCACCAGGAAGCTCAGCAGTCCGAGGACGCCGAGGACCACGCCGGTCACGGCCATGCCGCGGCCGCGCTCGTTGCGCTTGGGGATCTGGACCAGCGCGATCGTGCCGAAGGCGAACGCGAGGGGCCACATGCAGAGCAGGCCGGTGATCAGTGCGGCGACGGCGAAGCCGTTGGTGACCTCGGGTGCCTGCGGGTAGGCGTAGCCGGGCTGGTAGCCGGACAGCGCACCGGGCGGGACGGCGGCCCAGCCGGTGGCGGGCGGCGGCGGGACCGGGGGCACGGGCGCGCCGGACAGCGCCCGGGCGTCGGGGGCGGCCCACGGGTCCGCGGGTGCGGCGGGCGCGGGGAGTTCGGGCGACTGGGGCGGTACGGCGGGCGCGTCCGGGGCGGGCGGCGCGGCGTCCCACCCGGAGGGCTTGATCAGCTCCACCCCCGCGTCGGACGCCGGAGCGTCCGGGATCGGAGCATCCGGGGCCGGAGCGTCCGGGGTAGGAGCGTCCGGGGCCGGGGCGTCCACCACGCGCGGATCCGCCACGGGACCGTCCGCCCCGGGGCCCGCCGACGCCGAGCCGTCCGACGGAGCGTCCGCCACCGGAACGTCCGGCACCGCGACGTCCGCCGGAGCGGCGTCGGCCGCCGGGGCGTCCGGCGCGGGGGCGGGCGCGTCGGGCTCGGGACTGGGCACGTGGACTCCCCCGGCCCGCCGGTCACGGGCATCAGCTCGGCAGATGACTCGAACGTTCCGCAGACGGAGCACACCCCGGCGATGGGAACGGACGCGCGACTCTACCCGATCTTGCCGACCGCCTCCCGTCCCTTTCGCCCGCCCGGTCCGCACGCCCTACCCGCGGGCCAGCACCTCCCCGTGCAGCATCGAGAACCAGCCGTCCTCGGCCGCCGCCCAGCCCCGCCAGCCGGCCGCGATCCGCTCCAGCTCCGCCCGGTCCGCGTGGCCGCCCGCCACCGCCGTCGCGGCGACGCCGGAGGCCACCGTGCGGTCGGCCCACATCCCGCCCCACCACTCCCGGCGCTCCGGCGTCGCGAACGTCCAGGTGCTGGAGGACGCGGTGACGTCGGTGAAGCCCGCCGCCTTGGCCCAGGACAGCAGCCGCCGCCCGGCGTCCGGCTCGCCGCCGTTGGCCCGGGCGATCCGCCGGTACAGCTCCAGCCAGCGGTCCAGCTCGGGCGCCTCCGGGTACCAGGTCATGCTCGCGTAGTCGACGTCCCGGGCCGCGACCACGCCGCCCTCCGCCGTCACCCGGCGCATCTCCCGCAGGGCGGCCACCGGATCGGCCACGTGCTGCAGCACCTGGTGGGCGTGCACCACGTCGAACTCACCGTCCGCGTAGGGCAGTCGGTGGACGTCCGCGATCTCGAAGACGATGTTGGACAGGCCCCGCCCGGCGGCGTGCGCGGCCGCCGCCTCCAGCACCTCGGGCGAGGTGTCGACGGCCACCACCCGCCCACCGGGGCCGACCAGTTCGGCCAGGTCGGCGGTGATGGTGCCGGGACCGCAGCCGACGTCCAGCACGGCCTGCCCGGGCCGCAGGTGCGGCACCAGGTAGGCGGCCGAGTCGGCGGCGGAACGGGAGCGGTGCGAGCGCAGCACGGACTCCTGGTGGCCGTGCGTGTAGGCGGCGGTGGGCTGCGGTCCGGACATGGCGTCCCCCTGAGGCGGTCTCGGTTCTCCGACGCCTCCGACGTTACCGCCCGTCCCGCATGGCGAGAGAATTCGTCTCACATGGCGATCGGACGTGAGCGCGCGAAAGCCCTCGGCCGGGTGCCCGGCCGAGGGCTTTCGCCGTCCGTCGCGCCTAGTTGAGGGTGAACCAGGTGGTGCGCGACTTCTTCCACTCGGGGTGGGTGAGGTCCTTCGCCGCGACACCGTCGCCGTACAGGACGGCGGAGCCGTCGTCGGTGATCAGCTGCACCCGGGCGCCGGGAGCGGTGAGGTCCGGGACGTCCGGCACGGCCTCCCAGCCGCCCGCGTCGCTGGTCGGCAGGTCCAGCACCTTGACGGGTCGCGAGCCGGGCAGGCCGTCCCAGCGGTACAGCGCGTACGGGTCGGAGTTGTCGTCCGCCGCCCACGAGCCGGCCACGATCAGGTACTGGCCGAGCGCGTTGCGCCGCAGGTCGCGGACCGAGAGCCCGCCGAGGTCCAGCTCGATCGGGTCGCCGAACGTGGCGTGCGTCGAGCCGCCCGGCAGCGACGAGAAGTTGGTGACCGGCACGATCAGCGCCCGGCCGCCGGTGACCGCCGGGGCCAGCGGCGCGCGGAAGCCCACGTACGCGGTGGTGGAGCTGCCCGGCGCGAACTCCAGGCCCTCGACGTTGAATCCGTCGATCTGCTTGGGCGCCTGGCCGTCCGCCGCGCCCGCCGCGAAGCCGTAGCGGTCGCCGTTGCGCTGGTCCCACGCGATCAGGTCGTCGCGCAGGCCGGTGTACGCGCCCGCGAGCGTCAGCTGCGTCGCGGCGCCCGAGCCGCTCACCGTGGTGGCGAAGACGGTGTGCCGGTCGGGCTTGACCACGCCGTCCTTGTTGTTGCCCAGCGAGCCGGTCCAGTAGACGGTGTCGCCGACCCGGGTGGCGCCCTCGATGTCGATCTCCTTGGAGACGCCGAGCGCCGAGCTGAAGTCCCAGCTGCGGACCGGCCCGCCCGAGGCGTTGCGGTCGTACAGCCGCAGCACGTTGGACTCGTCGTCGGCCACCACGATGTAGCCGCCGCCCGCGTCCACCGCCGCCGAAGCGTCGCTGGAGCCGGTCAGGTAGCGGCTCGCGGCCGAGGACTGGACGGCCGCCGAGGCCGCGTAGTGCAGCGTCTTCGACGCGGTCTTGCCGCCGAGGCCGGTCACCTTGATGGTCAGGTCGGTGTAGCCGACGCCCTGCGCGGCGACGGCGAGGGTGCGGGTGCCGGTGGTGCCGGTGACGGTGACGTCGCCGGTGCGGGCGACCGAGCTGCGGGTGCTCGCCGAGGCCGCCACGGTGAGCGCGGAGGCGGCGGCGCCGCTCTGGGCGACGGTGACCGTGACCGTCGGGTCCCCGGTGGCGCCGACCGCGCCGGAGAGGTACCCGGCCGAGAGCGTGATCGTGGGCGTTCCGTACGTCACGGCGGCGGCGGGTGCGGCCGGCAGCAGCGCGAGCACCGGCAGCGCGGCAGCCGCGACGGCGACGGCCGGGAGCAGGCCGCGGGAGAGGCGGGACACGGTGGCAGCCCTTCGACGTGGGGGCGGTGCGAGGTCCGGACCAGGGTGGGGCCCCTCGGCGAACGCCGCCCCTCCGTCAGCGGGCCGCCGGACGAACAGCAGACCTCGTGCGGTTCGCGCCCGCGGCCGGGCCGTACGGTGGACGGGCACCCGACAGAACGGTTCCACCATGACCCGCCCGCGCCCCTTCGTCCTGCTGAGCGCCGCGATGTCGCTCGACGGGCACCTCGACGACGCCTCCCCCGAACGGCTGCTGCTCTCCAACCCGGCCGACTTCGACCGGGTGGACGAGGAGCGGGCCGCCGCCGACGCGATCCTGGTGGGCGGCAACACGCTGCGCGCGGACAATCCCCGGCTGCTGGTCAACGACCCCGGCCGGCGGGCGGCCCGGCGCGCCGCCGGGCGGCCCGAGTACCCGCTGAAGGTCACGCTCAGCGCGAGCGGCGCGCTCGACCGGTCCCTGCGGTTCTGGCACACCGGCGGCGGGAAGCTCGCCTACACCACGGACGCGGGCGCCGCCGTGCTGCGGCCGGCGCTGGACGGGCTGGCCGAGGTGGTGGCGCTCGGCGGCTCGGTGGACCTCGGCGCGGTGCTGGACGACCTCGCCGCCCGCGGGGTGCGGCGGCTGATGGTCGAGGGCGGCGGCGGCGTGCACACCCAGTTCCTCGCCCAGGGTCTCGCCGACGAGCTCCAGCTCGCCGTCGCCCCGCTGCTGGTCGGCCAGGCCGCGGCGCCGCGCTTCGTCCACCCCGCCGCCTTCCCCGGCGGCCCGGCCCGCCGGATGCGGCTGCTGGAGGCCCGTACCGTGGGTGACGTCGTCCTGCTCAGGTACGCCCCCAAGGAGCCCACCCCGTGACCGCCGACCCGTCCGACCTGCGCTTCCTCCGCAGGGCCGTCGAGCTCTCCCGCCGCTGCCCGCCCTCCGACACGGCGTTCTCGGTCGGCGCGGTGGTCGTCGGCGCGGACGGCGAGGTGCTCGCCGAGGGCTTCAGCCGGGAGACGGACCCGCACGACCACGCCGAGGAGGCGGCCCTCGCCAAGCTGCCGGCCGGCGACCCCCGGCTGCGCGGTGCGACCGTCTACAGCTCGCTGGAGCCCTGCGGGCAGCGCGCCTCGCGCCCCCGCCCGTGCGCCCGGCTGCTGATCGCGGCGGGCGTCCCGCGCGTGGTGGTCGCCTGGAGCGAGCCGGACACCTTCGTCGCGGACACCCAGGGGACCGCCCTGCTGGAGGCGGCCGGGGTCGAGGTGGTGGAGCTGCCGGAGCTGGCCGAGGAGGCCCGCGCGGTCAACGCCCACCTGCTGGGCTGACGCCGGCACCGCCCCCGGGGCGGCAGGGGCCGGCGCCCTCGCCGTCAGCGCCGGCCGACGGCGAGGGTGCGGGCCTCAGCCCCGGCCGCCGCTCACCGGCGGGTGCGGGCGGCGAGCCACCCCGCCATCGCCCGGACGCCGACGCCGATCGCGCGCTCGTCCGGGACGAAGGTCTCGCAGTGCGGGTAGCTGGTCATGATCGCGGCGCCCGGGGTGCGGACCCCGAGGAAGCTGTAGGTGCCCGGGACGCGCTCCAGGAACAGCGCGTAGTCCTCGCCGTTGAACGGGAACGCGGCGTGGTTCACCGTCACCGAGCCGGGGCCGAGCTCGCAGCGCAGGTGCCGGGCCAGCGCGTTGGCGTCGTCCTCGGGACAGACCAGGGCCGGGAACGGCGGCTTCGGGAAGGTGACCGCCCCGCCGTACGGCTGCGCCAGCCGGCGGATCTCCTCCCGGATCTCGACGTTGCGCTCCTCGGGCCAGCAGCGGAAGGTCACGTCGACCGTGACCCGGCCCTCGGCGTCCGGCTTGTCCCCCGCCCTGGCGCGGACCACCACGAACCGGGCCAGCGGCCCGTCCGGCGTCTGCACGTCCGCGACCATGTGCTCCAGGTAGGCGTCCGACGACGCCAGCGCCGGCATCGGGGCCACCGTGGCGAGTCCGGCGATCTCCGCCTTCAGCCGGCCCGCCGCCGCGACCGCGTCCGGCCCGGTCAGCGTGACCGCGGCCCAGTCCTGGCCCGGCAGCCCGCTGCCCGGCGTCACCGCGAACTGCCCCACCGGGTAAGGCCCGCAGTGCAGGGCGTGGATCTCCTCGACGCCCCCGTCCTCCAGCACCCCGGTGTCGATCAGCGCCTGGGCGCCCGCCAAACCCTCCTCGCCGGGCTGGAAGAGGAAGACCACCGTGCCGCTCAGCCGGCTCCGCAGCTGCGCCAGCACCTGGGCGACGCCGACGCCCACGGTGGTGTGGAGGTCGTGGCCGCAGACGTGTGCCGTCGCCGCCGGGACCTTCGGGTCCTTGGCGATGATCCCGTTCCCCGGCACCGCGTCCATGTCGGCCCGGTACGCCACCGTCCGCCCCGGGCGCGCGCCCCTCAGGACCGCGATCACCCCGGTGTGCTTCGTCTCCTCGCCCACCACGATGTCGCCGACCCCGGTGGTGACCTCGAGCCCTGCCGCGCGGAGCCGGTCCGCCACCGCCGCGGCGGTCCGCTCCTCCAGTCCCGTCGTTTCGGGGTGCTGGTGCAGGTCGCGCCGCAGGGCGATCAGGCTGTCGTCGAGCCGCGCGGCGACGGCGTCGACCGCGGCCTGGTCGATCGGGTTGCGCCGACGGCCGGGGTCCGCCGCCGCGGGAGTGCCGGATGCCAGGACGGCCCCGACTCCGGCCGCCGCCGTGCCTCCCAGCAGCGTGCGGCGGCTCAGGGCAGGCTTGTTCGGACGAGTCACTGACTTCCCCCCAGTGGTTCACGCGGCGCGGGCCGGGCCGGACGGCCGTGCGGGTGCCGAGATCTCCGGTCACCCGCCCCGCACAGTTGATGATCAGTCAACCAAGTGATCGCGCACGGCGGTCAATGTCTTTTCGTCTCGAAGAATCGGAGGGCGACACTCCAGAACCAGCACGGTGCCGCGAACTCGCAGCCAGCCCTCAGTAGTGGTAGCGGGCGGCCAGAACGATGATCTCCCGTTCCGTCACCAAGTAGACGAGACGGTGCTCGTCGTCGATCCGCCGCGACCAGGCCCCGGGCAAGTGGTACTTCAGCGGCTCGGGCTTGCCGATCCCGGTGAACGGGTCACGCAGGACGTCCTCGATGAGCTTGTTGATCCGGGCGAGCATCTTGCGGTCGCTCTTGAGCCAGGAGGTGTAGTCCTCCCAGCCGGTCTCCTCGAAGACGAGCCTCACGCGGCGCCCTTCTCGCCGTCCGCCGCATCAGGGTCGATGAGCTCCCGCTCGGAAAGCCCTGTGCCGCCGAGGGCGTTCTCGTACGCCTTGAGCAAGCGGCGGGCGTTCACCGGCGAGCGCAGCAGGTAGGAGCCTTCACGCAAGGCGGCATAGTCCTCCGCCGAGACGAGTACGGCATTTCCGTGCTTGGAGACGATCTCAATGGCCTCGTGGTCGTCGTTGACCTTCTTGATCAACGGGAACAGGGCCTTGCGCGCCTCGCTGGCAGTGATCGACATCGACTGAGCTCCCTCCGCCAGTGGTACCAGATAACGTACCACTCAAGTGGGGGCGACGATCCGAACACGTCAGCACCGAGTCAGCGCGGAAAAGGGATCGGGGCCCGCCTCAAGAGAGGCGGGCCCCGACCGACCTGCACAGTTGACAGATCGAGCTATCTCAACGCAACCACACGATCACACGTTGAAGCGGAACTCCACCACGTCGCCGTCCTGCATGACGTACTCCTTGCCCTCGATGCGGGCCTTGCCCTTGGCGCGGGCCTCGGCGATGGAGCCGGTCTCGACCAGGTCGGCGAAGGAGATCACCTCGGCCTTGATGAAGCCCTTCTGGAAGTCCGTGTGGATCACGCCGGCGGCCTCGGGGGCGGTGGCGCCCTTCTTGATCGTCCAGGCGCGGGCCTCCTTGGGGCCGGCGGTGAGGTAGGTCTGCAGGCCGAGGGTGTCGAAGCCGACCCGGGCGAGGGTGGCGAGGCCGGGCTCGTCCTGGCCCATGGACTGGAGGAGTTCGAGGGCCTCGGCGTCGTCCAGCTCGATCAGCTCGGACTCGATCTTGGCGTTGAGGAAGATCGCCTCGGCCGGGGCGACCAGCTCGCGCTGGGCGTTCTTGAAGTCCTCGTCGGCCAGCTCGTCCTCGTCCACGTTGAACACGTAGAGGAAGGGCTTGGCGGTCAGCAGGTGCAGCTCGCGGATCGGGGCGGTGTCGAAGCCGGCCTCGAAGAGGGTCTTGCCGGTCTCCAGGATCGCCTGGGCGGCCTCGGCGGCGGCCAGCACGGGGGCGGTGTCCTTCTTGAGGCGCGCCTCCTTCTGGAGCCGGGGCAGCACCTTCTCGATGGTCTGGAGGTCGGCGAGGATCAGCTCGGTGTGGATGGTCTCGATGTCGTCCTTGGGCGACACCTTGCCGTCCACGTGCACCACGTCCGGGTCGGTGAAGGCGCGGACGACCTGGCAGATCGCGTCCGACTCGCGGATGTTGGCGAGGAACTTGTTGCCCAGGCCCTCGCCCTCGCTGGCGCCGCGCACGATGCCCGCGATGTCGACGAAGTCGACGGTGGCCGGGAGGATGCGCTGCGAGCCGAAGATCTCGGCGAGCTTGGCCAGCCGCTCGTCCGGGACGCCGACGACGCCGACGTTCGGCTCGATGGTGGCGAACGGGTAGTTGGCCGCCAGCACGTCGTTCTTGGTCAGGGCGTTGAACAGGGTCGACTTGCCGACGTTCGGCAGGCCGACGATTCCGATCGTGAGCGACATGAAGCGCAGTCCCGTGGGCTTGGAGGAGTTGGGTCGGCACCGTACGGGCCGATCCCCCAGTCTACGGGCAGCCGCTCAGGCGCCCGCCTCCGCCGGTACCGGCTCCAGGAACTCCAGACGGTTGCCCAGCCGGTCGCTGGAGTGGAAGCGGCGGTGACCGGGCAGGTTGTCGTCCCAGACGACCTCGTGGCCGTGGGCGGCCAGCCGTTCGGCGAGCGCGTCCAGCGCCCGGACCTGGATGCCCGGGTGCCCCTTGCGGGCCGGCCGGAACTCCGGCACCACACCCAGGTGCACCTCGACCCCGCCGCCGCGGAACCAGCAGCCGCCGCGGGCGGCCAGCACCGGGGGCTTGGTCAGCTCCGTCATGCCGAGCACGCCGTGCCGGAAGGCGCGGCACTCGTCCTCCGCGCCGGCCGGCATGTCGAGCTGGACGTGGTGCAGGCGTTCGAAGGCGAACTCGCTGGTCATGCTTCTCCCGTGAGGAGTTGAGCGACGATCACACCAGTACTCCGTTCGAAGACACGGAGCAAGGTCCGGACGACCATTACACAGTGTGGCGATGATCGGACCGTACGTTGGGTGGGTGGAGCAGAGCATCCGAACCCAGCCGCCAGGGCCCAGACGCCGATCGCCGAACGGTGCGGCCGGGGCCGCCGTTCCCGGGCCCGGGCGGGCCCCCGAGACCACCGAGCCGGCGGCCGCCGCCGCGGCCTCCTCCCGGCTACGCCCCGTGGCCGGAGCACCCGACCGCGGCCGCTCGGGCGCGGCCCGGCCCCGGCTGCGGCTGCCGTTCGGCACCCGGACGGGCGAACGGGCGGGCGAACGGACCGGTGGGCGCACCGGCGAACGACTGGACGGGCGCCTCGGGGAACGCACCGGCGAACGCGGTGACGGCCGCCCGAACGGCCGCCTCTACGGGCGCCGGCGCACCGGACGGCCGACCCGGCTGACCGCCGTCGGCACCGGCGTGGCCGCCCTGGTCGCGACGGTCGCGGTGGCCGGCCTGGACCGGCTGGTCTTCGGCGGGCTCGGGGTGGTGTTCGGCGTCGGCTACCTGGTGATCTGTTTCCAGCTGGCCGTCCGGGTGCGCTTCGCCGACCTGCTGGCCGCGCCGATCAGCGGACCGATCGGCTTCGCCGTCGCCCTGCTGCTGCTCGGCCCGGTCGCCTCCCCCGGGGTGACCGCCCAGGTGGTGGCGCTGGCGACCGGCCTGGCGCTGCGGGCCGGCTGGCTGTTCTCCGGCACCGGGCTGGCGGCGGCCATCGTGCTCGCCCGCTTCGTGGCCCAGCGACGGATCCACCGCGCGCGCTGAGCGGAGCGGCCGGGCGGCCCCTCCGTCCCGTACCCGCCCTAGCCGGCGGCGTGGGCCGCCGCCATCGCCGCCCCGACGATCCCGGCGTCGTTGCGCAGCTCCGCCGGGACGACCCGGGCCTCGCGCCCGCGCAGCAGCGGCAGGAACTTCTCGTGCTTGCGGCTCACCCCGCCGCCGATCACGATCAGCTGCGGCGAGAACAGCATCTCCACCAGGTCGAGGTACTCGTCGACCCGGCCCGCCCACTGCTCCCAGCTCAGGTCGTGCCGCTCCTTGGCCGCCGAGGAGGCCCGCCGCTCGGCGTCCTTGCCGCGCAGTTCCAGGTGGCCCAGCTCGGTGTTGGGCACCAGCACGCCGTCCACGAAGAGGGCGCTGCCGATGCCGGTGCCGAAGGTGAGGACCATGACGACCCCCGCGTGGTCGCGCCCGGCGCCGTGGGTGAGCTCGGCGAGCCCGGCCGCGTCGGCGTCGTTGAGCACGGTGGCCGGCAGGTCGAGCGCCTCGCGGAACAGGCCCGCGGCGTCCAGCCCGACCCAGCCCTTGTCGACGTTGGCCGCGGTTCTGGTCTGCCCGTTCACCACCACGCCGGGGAAGGTGAGCCCGACCGGGCCCCGGTGGTCGAAGTGCTCGACCACCTCGCGGACGGCGGCGACCACGGCCTCCGGTGCGGAGGGCCGCGGGGTGAGGACCTTGTACCGCTCCTGGGCGAGCACGCCCCGGCCGAGGTCGACGGGGGCACCCTTGATGCCCGAACCGCCGATGTCCACACCGAATACCGCCGTCATGACGACCGCCCTCCGCCGACTCCGTTGTCCCACGCCCACAGGCCGGGTTGTCCACAGCCTGTGCATACCTGCGCACCAAGCTACGAGAGCCCGCCCGGGCGCGCACAGCGGAGAACCCGGCACCCCGTGGTGGGGTGCCGGGTTCTCCGGACTTCTCCGGACCGCTCCGGACGGCGGGGCTACAGCTTGCCCGCGGCCTCGGCGCGCAGGTCGCGGCGGAGCTCCTTGGGCAGCGAGAAGGTCAGGTGCTCCTCGGCGGTCTTGACGGTCGACACGTCGCCGTAGCCGCGCTCGGCCAGCCAGTCCAGGACGCCCTCGACCAGGATCTCCGGCACCGAGGCGCCGCTGGTCACGCCGACCGTGGTGACGCCCTCCAGCCAGGACTCCTGGATCTCCTCGGCGAAGTCCACCAGGTGGGCGGCCTTGGCGCCGTACTCCAGGCCGACCTCGACCAGGCGGACGGAGTTGGAGGAGTTCTTGGAGCCGACCACGATCAGCAGGTCGGTCTCCGGCGCCATCTGCTTGACGGCGACCTGGCGGTTCTGGGTGGCGTAGCAGATGTCGTCGCTGGGCGGGCTGACCAGCAGCGGGAAGCGCTTCTTCAGCTCGCCGACGGTGGCCATGGTCTCGTCCACCGAGAGCGTGGTCTGGGAGAGCCAGACGACCTTGGACTCGTCCCGGACCTCGACGGCGGCGACGTCCTCGGCGCCGTCCACCAGGTGGATCCGGTCCGGCGCCTCGCCCATGGTGCCGATGACCTCCTCGTGGCCCTCGTGGCCCACCAGCAGGATGTCGTAGCCCTCGTCGGCGAAGCGGACGGCCTCCTTGTGCACCTTGGTGACCAGCGGGCAGGTGGCGTCGATGGTGGCGAGCTTGCCGGCCCTGGCCTCGTCGTGGACGGACGGCGCGACGCCGTGCGCGGAGAACACCACGATCGAGCCCTCGGGCACCTCCTCCGTCTCGTCGACGAAGATCGCGCCCTTCTTCTCCAGGGTCTGCACCACGTACTTGTTGTGGACGATCTGCTTGCGGACGTAGATCGGCGCCCCGTACTGCTCCAGGGCCTTCTCCACGGCGATCACGGCGCGGTCGACGCCCGCGCAGTAGCCCCGGGGGGCGGCGAGCAGGACACGGCGCTGCGCGGTGTTGGACATGGCTCCATCGTACGGGCGGGAGAGGAGCGCGCTCGTACGGGCGGGAGGGAGCCGCGCCGACGGGCGTCGCCTGCGGACCGGAATCCGTCGCGAATGCTCAAATGTGGAGTTCATGAGCGATCGAGCCGGAACCGGCGAACTGCGGCGCAGTCTGGGCGTCCGCGACCTGATGGTCTACGGCCTGCTGTTCATCGCCCCGATGGCCCCGGTCGGCGTGTTCGGCGTCCTCGACGCGAGGAGCCACGGCGCGGTGGCCGCGGTCTACCTGGCGGCGACCGTCGCGATGGGCCTCACCGCCTCCTCGTACGCCCAGATGGTGCGCGCGGTGCCGCGCACCGGCTCGGTGTTCGCGTACGCGCGGGCCGGGCTGGGCGAGGGCCCGGGGTTCGTCGCCGGGTGGATGGCGATGCTCGACTACCTGTTGATCCCCGCGGTGGCGTACCTGTTCTCCGGCATCGCGCTGCACTCGCTGGTGCCGGACGTGTCGCGCTGGGTGTGGACGGCGCTGGCGGTGGCGGTGACCACCGCGCTCAACCTGGCCGGGGTGCGCACGGCGGCCGTGGTGGGCCTGGCCGTGCTGGCGATGGAGCTCGCGGTGCTGGCGGTGTTCGTGGTGGCGGCCGTGGTGACACTGGCCCGGGACGGCGCGCAGCGCGGCTGGGACACCCCGTTCACCGCCGTCGGCGACTTCTCGCCGACCGCGGTGATCTCGGCGGTCTCGGTCGCCGTCCTCTCCTACCTGGGCTTCGACGCGATCGCGACCTTCGTGGAGGAGGCGGTCGGCGCCTCGGCGGCGGTGGCCCGGGCGGTGCTCCGGTGCCTGGCGCTGGCCGGGGTGCTGTTCGTGGCGCAGACCTACCTGGCGGCCCTGCTGGAGCCGCTCACCCCGCGGCAGCTGGCCGCCGACCCGGCCGCCCAGGGCTCGGCCTTCTACGACGCGGTGGAGGGCGGCGTCGGGCACTGGCTGCACGTGCTGGTCGCGGCGAGCAAGGCGATCGGCGCGGCGTTCGCGGCCCTGGCCGGGCAGGCGGCGGCCGGGCGGCTGGTCTACGCGATGGGCCGGGACGGGCGGCTGCCGCGGTCCCTGGGGACGGTGGACCCGGCCACGGCGGTGCCGCGCCGGGCGCTGCTGGTGGCGGCGGTGATCACGATGGGCGCCGCGGTCTGGGCCGCGAACCGGGACGACGGGCTGGACCGGCTGACCTCGGTGGTGAACATCGGCGCGCTGACCGCCTTCGCGCTGCTGCACGCCTCGGTGATCGGCTGGTACGCGGTGAAGCACGGCTCGCGGGACCGGCTGCGGCACGTGGTGGTGCCGGTGCTGGGCATCGCGGTGATCGGCGCGGTGGTCCACGAGGCCTCGCGCACGGCGCAGCTGGTGGGGCTGGCCTGGCTGGCGGTGGGGGTCGTGGTCCTGCTCGTCCAGGGGGCTTCCGCCGTCGGCATCCGCCGCTAGGGCCCGCCCTGTCGGCGTCCGCCGCTAGCCTCGTACGCATGGCCAACACCAGCTCCCCCGAAGCCCCGCTCCCGGTCGGCAAGGTCTCCGCGCTGATCGGCGGCTGGATCGACCGGCTCGGCGCGGTCTGGGTCGAGGGCCAGATCACCCAGCTGAGCCGGCGGCCGGGCGCGGGCGTGGTGTTCCTGACCCTGCGCGACCCGCAGGCGGACGTCTCGCTGACGGTGACCTGCTTCCGCTCGGTCTTCGACCAGGTCGCGGACGTGGTGCAGGAGGGCTCGCGGGTCGTCGTGCACGCGAAGCCGGAGTGGTACGCGGCCCGCGGGCAGCTGTCGATGCGCGCCTCGGAGATCCGGCTGGTCGGGCTGGGCGAGCTGCTGGCCCGGCTGGAGCAGCTGAAGCGGCGGCTCGCCGGGGAGGGCCTGTTCGCGGCCGACCGCAAGCGGCCGCTGCCGTTCCTGCCGCAGTGCATCGGCCTGGTCACCGGGCGCGGCTCGGCGGCCGAGCGGGACGTCCTGGAGAACGCCCGGCGGCGCTGGCCGGCCGTCCGCTTCGAGGTGCGCAACGTGCCCGTGCAGGGGGTCAGCGCGGTGGAGCGGGTGAGCGCGGCCGTCCGGGAGCTGGACGAGCACCCCGAGGTGGACGTGATCATCGTGGCCCGCGGCGGCGGCAGCGTGGAGGACCTGCTGCCGTTCTCGGACGAGGGCCTCGTCCGGCTGGTCGCGGCGGCCCGGACGCCGGTGGTCAGCGCGATCGGGCACGAGCCGGACCAGCCGCTGCTGGACTTCGTCGCCGACCTGCGCGCCTCCACGCCGACGGATGCCGCCAAACGGGTGGTGCCGGACGTCGGCGAGGAGCTGGCCAAGGTCCGCAACCTGCGCGACCGGGCCCGGCGGCACGTGCTCGGCCGGGTCGACCGGGAGCAGCACGGGCTGGACGGGGTCCGCAGCCGCCCGGCGCTGGCCGTGCCGCACCGGATGCTGGACGGCCGCGGCCAGGAGGTGGCCGCCCTGCTGGAGCGCGCCCGGCGCACCCTCGGACACCGGCTGGACCACGCGCAGAGCGACCTCGGGCACACCCTGGCCCGGGTGGTCGCGCTCTCGCCCGCGGCCACCCTGGAGCGCGGGTACGCGGTGCTGCAGCGGGCCGACGGCACGGTGGTGACCCACCCGGCGCAGGTGGCGTCCGGCGACGGCCTGCACGCCCGGGTGGCGGGCGGCGGCTTCTCCGTCACCGTGGCGGAGACGACGGAGCCGGCAGGAACGGCGGAGTCGGCGCCGGCCACGGCTGCGGCTGCGGTCACGGCGGAGACGGCGGAGTAGCCGGGCCGGGCGCGGGATCGCGCCGGCCGGGGCCGCACTGTCGGCACCAGCCCCTACGCTGGCTCCCATGGCAGATCAGCAGCAGGAAGAGGCGGCGCCGCGGACGCCGGACGACGCGCTCGGGTACGAGCACGCCCGGGACGCGCTGCTGGAGGTGGTCCGGCAGCTGGAGAACGGCGGCACCTCGTTGGAGGAGTCGCTGGCGCTCTGGGAGCGCGGCGAGCAGCTGGCCAAGGTCTGCCAGCGCTGGCTGGACGGCGCCCGGGCCCGACTGGACGCCGCGCTGGCCGCCGAGGAGGGCGAGCCGGGCGGCGAGTAGCCGCCCGCTGGCCGGTTCGTTTCGCCCGCTGGCCGGTTCGCGCGCACGACGGCGCACATGTGATACGGGTCACGTCCTCAACGGGAACAGTTGAAACTTCACTCATGTTGAGTACGAGTGATCGGCACCGGCCGGTCGAACGACGAACCCCGTCACTCATGAGGTGTAGAAGCATGACCACCGACGCTCTGGTACTGGACGCCGCCGCTCAGGACCTGCTCTTCCGTGAGGCCCGCACGGCGAACACCTTCACCGACGAGCCGGTGTCCGAGGAGCAGATCCAGGCCATCTACGAGCTGGTGAAGTTCGGCCCGACCGCCTTCAACCAGCAGCCGCTGCGCGTCGTGCTGGTGCGCTCGGCCGAGGGCCGCGAGCGTCTCGTCCAGCACATGGCCGACGGCAACAAGGCCAAGACCGCCGCCGCCCCGCTGGTCGCCATCCTCGCCGTGGACAACGAGTTCCACGAGGAGCTGCCCACCCAGCTGCCGCACTTCCCGCAGGCCAAGGACATGTTCTTCAGCGAGCGCCCGGTCCGCGAGGCCTCGGCCACGCTGAACGGCGCCCTGCAGGCCGGCTACTTCATCATCGGCGTCCGCGCCGCCGGCCTGGCCGCCGGCCCGATGACCGGCTACAACGCCGAGGGCATCAACAAGGAGTTCTTCCCCGACGGCGAGCACTCGGTGCTGGCCGTGGTGAACATCGGCAAGCCGGGCGAGGACGCCTGGTTCCCGCGCTCGCCGCGCCTGGCCTACGACGAGGTCGTCACCACCGTCTGAGCCCGCCCGGGCACGGCGAAGGGCCCCGCACCGGTTCCGACCGGTGCGGGGCCCTTCCGCGTGTTCGAAGACTTCCGTGGGCCCCCCGCGGACCCTCCGGGCCCGGGGCCCGGGGCCCGGGGCGGCCTACTTGAGGGCCTGCGCCAGCTCGGCCAGCTCCTCGTAGGAGGCGGTGCCGGTGAGCACGGTGGTGGCGCCGCCGTCCTGGACGGTCAGGGCGCGCGCCTTCGAGCCCTGGAGGCGCTCCCAGGACTTCCCGGCCACCTCCGAGGTGCCGTCCGGCTTGCCGCCGGCCACCGTCGCGGCGAGCAGCGCGTCACGGCCGAGGTCGCTCTGCTCGACGGCCGCGTACTGGCCGGACGGCGTGACGAAGCCCAGGTGCCAGGCGTTGCCCTTGCCCTTGCCCAGCGAGGCGGGCTCGTAGCTCACCGAGGTGGCCCGCCACCGGTCGGAGAGGCCCTCCGGGGCGAGCAGCGGGTACGGGGCGGCGCGCTTCGCCGAGGCGGCGGCGACCTTGTACTCCTTGGTGTGGACGCCGTCGCCGCTCGCGTCGTGCGGCAGGAACAGGTACCCGATCCCGACCACGACGCCGACCGCCAGCATCGACAGGACCATGTCCCGTACGGTCTGCCGGCCCCTCATGCCCCTGCTCTCTCCAGCCACCCCCACATGGTGACTCATCCGGTCCGGGCCACCGGTACCCGGGGTGCCCCCGGACGGGTGAACGGGGGCAAACAGGCCCTTTTCGCCGGAGGGTGGCGACATGCGCCACAGACAGTCATCTCGTGGGCAGATACGATCGCAGGACCCTCACCACGGCGTTCGACCTGGCAGTAGTCGGGCGCTCACTGGCCGTCGCGTACAGAGAGGTAACGACGATGACCACGCAGTACCCGCACCACCTCCCCAGTGCCCTGGAGGTCGCGCCGGAGGCTCCCGACCGGAACCTCGCGCTCGAGCTCGTCCGGGTCACCGAGGCGGCCGCCATGGCCGCCGGCCGCTGGGTCGGCCGCGGCGACAAGAACGGCGCCGACGGCGCAGCCGTGAAGGCCATGCGCACCCTCGTCTCCACCGTCTCGATGAACGGCGTCGTCGTCATCGGCGAGGGCGAGAAGGACGAGGCGCCGATGCTGTACAACGGCGAGCGGGTCGGCGACGGCACCGGCGCCGAGTGCGACGTCGCGGTGGACCCGGTCGACGGGACCACCCTCACCGCCAAGGGCATGAACAACGCCGTGGCCGTGCTGGCCGTGGCCGACCGCGGCACCATGTTCGACCCCAGCGCGGTCTTCTACATGGACAAGCTCGTCGCCGGTCCCGAGGCCGCCGAGTTCGTCGACATCACCGCCCCGCCGGCCGTCAACATCCGCCGGGTCGCCAAGGCCAAGGGCAGCGCCGTCGAGGACGTCACCGTCGTCGTCCTGGACCGCCCGCGGCACGAGGGTCTGGTCCGGGAGATCCGCGAGGCGGGCGCCCGGATCAAGTTCATCTCCGACGGCGACGTCGCCGGCGCCATCATGGCCGCCCGTGAGGGCACCGGCGTCGACCTGCTGATGGGCGTCGGCGGCACCCCCGAGGGCATCATCGCCGCCTGTGCGATGAAGTGCATGGGCGGCGTCATCCAGGGCCGCCTGTGGCCCAAGGACGAGGCCGAGCGCCAGAAGGCCCTCGACGCCGGCCACGACCTGGACCGGGTGCTCACCACCAACGACCTGGTCAGCGGCGAGAACGTGTTCTTCGTCGCCACCGGCATCACCGACGGCGAGCTGCTGCGCGGCGTGCACTACCGCCAGGAGACCGCCACCACCAGCTCGCTGGTCATGCGCTCCAAGAGCGGCACCATCCGGGAGATCCACTCCACCCACAAGCTGTCCAAGCTCCGGGCGTACAGCGCGATCGACTTCGACCGGGCCAACTGAGCCCGGTCCCGGGCCCGTTCGGAGCCCGCTCGGGCCCCGCTCGGGTTCCGTTCGGGCTCGGGAGGGGCTCGGGACGGGCCCGGTGAGGCCGGCTCACGACCCGGTGGGCCCGGCCTCACGGCTCCTCACCCCCGCGGCCTCGGCGAAATCCCCCTTCGCCGAGGCCGCGGGCGTCTCACCCGGCGGGTGCCGCCGCCCGGGCTCAGCCCGCTATCCGGCGCGGCCGGGCGGCCTCGCGCAGCTCCGTGTCCCGGCGCCGCCGGCGGGCCAGCACCACCCGGCGCTCGGCCGCCGTCAGCCCGCCCCACACGCCGTACGGCTCCGGCTGGGCCAGCGCGTGCTCCCGGCACTCCAGCAGCACCGGGCAGCGCGCGCAGACCTGCTTCGCCTGCTCCTCGCGCGAGAGCCGGGCCGCCGTCGGCTCCTTGGACGGCGCGAAGAACAGCCCCACCTCGTCCCGCCGGCAGGCCGCGCCGGTGTGCCAGGGGTTGTCGTCGCCCTGCGGGTGCGGGGCGGGCCGCTGCTCCAGCAACTGCGCGGCGGCGATGGGCGATACGGGGCGGGACTCGATCGGATGCAGCACGGCCGTACTCCTGACGAGGCTCTCGGACACGGGGAAGCTCGCGCCCCTGCCCGGCTGCGAGCCCCCGCTCTTCACCCCCCGGGCCGGCCTCAGGCCGCCTCCGGTGCGCAGCCGTACAAGAAGCGATGTGCGAGAGGAACTACCCAGTAGCGCCGCGATTCATGCACACTGCACGCAATCGACTACAGCCTGCACTCGCCACAACGGCGAGTGCCCGGGCGGGAGTTGCTCCCCCACCCGGGCACTCCGGTGCGTTTCGGACACGGCCGGCCGCTTGGCGCGGACCGGCCCGGGCCCCGACCGGTCCTAGTCGGTGCCGAGCTGCTTGCGCACCCACTCCTTGAGCTTCTTGCCCTTGCGCGGCTTCGCCTCGCAACCCCCGAACACCGCGGCGCCCTTGACCCGGACGACCGGCGCGTACGGGTCCGCGGCGGTCTGCTCCTTCACGTCGAAACCGCCGAAGATCCCGACGCCGCTGCCGTGCAGGCTGACGTTCTCCGGCACCTTGATCTCCACCCCGCCGAAGATCGCCACCACCTCGATGACCACCTCCGGCGACTCGAAGACCGCGTCGGTCAGGTCGATCTCGACGCCGCCGAACGCCGCCACCGCGCGCAGGTGCGAACCGACCCGCCAGCGGCCCTTGCGGGACGCGCCGCCGAAGATCGCCACCATGGTCGGCGCCTCCTGCCGGGCCGGCAACCGCACCGGGCCCGCCGGGCGCGCGGCCGCGTCCGGGCCGTCCAGCGGGGGCTTCTCGAAGGAGATCGAGCGGTGCGCCGGCAGGTCCCTGGTCAGCGGCGCGAGGTCCCCGAGCGTCTTGGCGGCGTACGCGGCCTCGATCCGCTCGGCGTGCTCCTCGACGTCCAGCCGGCCCTCGGCGTAGGCGTCGCGCAGCAGCTCGGCCACCCGTTCGCGGTCGGCGTCCGAGGCCCGCATCTCGGCCTCCGCCACCGGGGCGTGCGCGGCGGGCTTGGTCATCGGCACGGGCGGCTGCCCCTGGTCGTCCTGGTCGTCCCTCGACGGCAAGTTGTCCACGGGCCAAGCCTAGCCACCGGGGCAAGCCCCGTACGCGTGTCCGAGTGACCCCGGTCACGCAGGCCGACCTGTCCGCGTGCGACGTTTCGCCGGGTCCTACCCTTGAGGGTGCTTCGCCGACGCAGCCGGACACACTGGAACACTAAGGACCGCCGCCATGGCTCCCACGCCAGACTTCGAGTACAGCGACCTGCTCCCCCTGGGCGCTGACCCGACCCCGTACCGCAAGCTGACCTCCGAGGGTGTCTCCACCTTCGAGGCAGGCGGCCGCACCTTCCTCCAGGTCGAGCCCGAGGCCCTGCGGCTGCTCACCGCCGAGGCGATGCACGACATCTCGCACTACCTCCGCCCCGCCCACCTCGCCCAGCTGCGCCGCATCCTGGACGACCCGGAGGCCAGCCCCAACGACCGCTTCGTCGCGCTGGACCTGCTGAAGAACGTCAACATCTCGGCCGGCGGCATCCTGCCGATGTGCCAGGACACCGGTACCGCCATCGTCATGGGCAAGCGCGGCCAGAACGTGCTGACCCGGGGCGGCGACGAGTCCGCCATCGCGCGCGGCGTCTTCGACGCGTACACCAAGCTCAACCTGCGCTACTCCCAGATGGCGCCGGTCACCACGTGGGACGAGAAGAACACCGGCAACAACCTGCCGGCCCAGATCGAGCTGTACGCCACCGACGGGGACGCCTACAAGTTCCTCTTCATGGCCAAGGGCGGCGGCTCCGCCAACAAGTCGTACCTGTACCAGGAGACCAAGGCGATCCTGAACGAGGCGAGCATGCTCGCGTTCCTCGAGCAGAAGATCCGCTCGCTCGGCACCGCGGCCTGCCCGCCGTACCACCTGGCGATCGTGATCGGCGGCACCAGCGCCGAGTTCGCGCTGAAGACCGCCAAGTACGCCTCCGCGCACTACCTGGACCACCTGCCGACCGAGGGCAACGCCAAGACCGGCCACGGCTTCCGCGACCTGGAGCTGGAGGCCAAGGTCACCGAGCTGACCCAGAAGATCGGCATCGGCGCCCAGTTCGGCGGCAAGTACTTCTGCCACGACGTGCGCGTCGTCCGCCTGCCGCGCCACGGCGCCTCGCTGCCGGTCGCGATGGCCGTCTCCTGCTCCGCCGACCGCCAGGCGCTCGGCAAGATCACCGCCGAGGGCGTCTTCCTGGAGCAGCTGGAGACCGACCCGGCCAAGTACCTGCCGGACACCACCGACGAGCACCTCGACGACGACGTGGTCCGCATCGACCTCGACCAGCCGATGTCGGCGATCCGCAACGAGCTCTCCAAGTACCCGGTGAAGACCCGGCTCTCGCTCACCGGCACCCTGGTCGTCGCCCGCGACATCGCGCACGCGAAGATCAAGGAGCGCCTGGACGCCGGCGAGGGCATGCCCAAGTACCTCCAGGACCACCCGGTCTACTATGCCGGCCCGGCCAAGACCCCCGAGGGCTACGCCTCCGGCTCCTTCGGCCCCACCACCGCCGGCCGGATGGACTCCTACGTCGACCAGTTCCAGGCCGCCGGCGGCTCGATGGTCATGCTGGCCAAGGGCAACCGCTCCAAGCAGGTCACGGACGCCTGTGCCGCGCACGGCGGCTTCTACCTCGGCTCCATCGGCGGCCCGGCGGCCCGGCTCGCCCAGGACTGCATCAAGAAGGTCGAGGTCCTCGAGTACGCCGAGCTGGGCATGGAGGCCGTCTGGCGCATCGAGGTCGAGGACTTCCCGGCGTTCATCGTGGTGGACGACAAGGGCAACGACTTCTTCCGCGAGACCACCGAGGGCCCGCTGATCACCAGCCTGCGGGTCCGCTCCAAGGAGTAGCGGCGGGCCGTCCCCGTCGCCCCGCCGCCCCGGTCGCGCCCGCCGCGACCGGGGCGGTTCGCGGTGGCGCCGTTCCGTGGTTCCGCGCCCGCGCTCCGCTCACGCGTCGAAGTCGTACTCCAGGACGTAGGAGGCCGCGTCGAGGATCATCTCGTTCAGTTCGACCACCTGGCCCTCGTCGGCGAAGGCGGTGCGGCAGATCAGGATGACCGGGGTCCCGGCCGAGAGCTCCAGTCGGGCGCCCTCCTCCGCGCTGGGCATCCGGGAGCGGACCTCCTCGCGGAAGTGCACCGGCTTCGCGCCGATCTCCGCCAGGCGCGCGTACGTGCCGCCCGGGCCGGTGTCCTCGCGGGTGATCGCCGTCCCGGCGACCAGGCCGGCCGGCAGGTAGGACGTCGACAGCAGCACCGGCTTGCCGTCCAGGACGAACCGCCGGTGGCGCACGCACATCGGCTCGCCCGGGTCGACCCCGAGCACCCGCGCCACGTGCTCCGGCGCGCCCTGCTCGGTGACCGAGACCTGGTCGACCACCAGGGTGCGGTTGTCGATGTCCGCCGACCATATCGACCGGCCGGACCCCCACTGCCCCTGGGCGAGCCGCTGGATCCCGCGCCGGCGCAGCGGCCGGAAGTCCCGCACGAAGACCCCGGCCCCGCGGCGCGCCTCGGCGATGCCCTCGCTCTGCAGCACGCCGAGGGCCTGGCGGGCGGTCATCCGGGCCACGCCGTACTCGTCCATGAGGTCGTTCTCGCCGGGCAGCCGGTCACCGGCGCGGTACTCGCCGGCGTCGATCGCCGCCTTCAGGGTGTCGGCGATCCGCTGGTACTTGGGCTGTTTCTCGCCACTGCTGCCGACCATCGCCTTCTCCCTCGTCCTCGCCGGAAATCGTAGGCGCACCCGCGCCCACCGGTAAGCCGATAGGACTGGTACGACCGTTGACATCTCTAGAGATATTAGCTTCTCTAGAGATGCTGGGTAGTCGCCGAGCAGGAACCGAGCCACGACAGCGACCAGGGCCGGCGCAGCCACCGCCGCGCCCGTACCAGAGCAAGGGAGCACTGCGGTGAGCACCCGTAAGCGCGACTCCGCCCCGGCCTACCGGCCGCGCGTGGGCGAACTCGTCCTCGACACCAGGACCGGTCGCACCGGCATCTACATGGACACCCTCGGCGGAGAGCACTACCTGCGCCCCCCGGCCGGCGGCCGCGAGTGGACCGCCCGCCCCGAGCAGGTCGGCCCGGCCCCGGACGACCCCGACCCCGACCCCGCCACCACCGTCCGCGCCGGCACCCGTCTCGCGCCCCGCGACCACGCCCCCCGCCTCAGCGGGACCCGGGTCGCATGAACCGGGGCGAACGCGTGCGGGCCGGGAACGACGAATGCCCCGCTCCCACGAGGCGTGGGGCGGGGCACCGGCCGATCGTCGCCGTTACGGGCGGCTGTTGATGACACCGAAAGGCTCGTAGGGCTTGTCCGAGGCCTCGTCGGCGTGCTCCGGCTCGGCGACCTCGCCACCCATGAGCTCCTGCGGCTCGATGTGCTGCTCGTCGGCCGGAACGATGTGGTCGGCCACGCCGGCGGCCGCCTCGTTCACCACCTGGGTGTCGGTCGGCAGGGTCGCGGTGGCGGGCGTCGTGCCCTCGGCCGGGGCCGACGGAGTGACAGTACTGGTGGGCTCGTTCTCGGCCATGGGCTGGCTGCCTTTCAGGTCATCGGGATCTGCACGCGCCCGACCGACTCGACCCAGGCGCGCGGCCAGTATCGTAGGGGTCGCTAAATGTCTTATAAACATCGTGCCGCTGGTCTTGTTCTCCAGCGTTTGCAACCGTCCGCCTAAGCTGTTGCGACCACAGCGGGGCTACCGGACGCCCGCGGTCAGCGGACGTCATCCAGGTCATCGGGGGAATTCATGGAGCCTCAGGAAACGCCGCAGAGCAACTCGCTGCGCTTCCAGGTGCTCGGCCCGATGCAGGCGTGGCGCGGGAAGCACGCGCTCGCGCTCGGCTCTCCGCAACAGCAGGCCGTACTGACGTGCCTCCTGCTCCACCACGGGCGGCCGGTCACCACGCAGGATCTCGTGGACGGGATCTGGGGAGAACGCCCCCCACCGCAGGCAATTGCCGCATTGCGGACTTATGTTTCCCGACTGCGAGCCGTCATCGAGCCGCATCGAGAGGTGCGCGCGCCCGCCGAGATCCTGGTCTCCATGCCGGACGGATACGCGTTGCGGATCTCCCCCGGCGCATTGGATCTTTCGGTCTTCGAGAGAACCGTTTCCGAGGCGAACGCCGCCAGGGCCAACGGTGATTTGTTCGAGACCCACCGGCTGTTGGTGTCCGCCCTGGGCCTCTGGAGCGGCCGTTCGCTGGCCGGCGTCCCCGGACCGTACGCGGACGCCCAGCGGCTGCGGCTGGCCGAGCGGCAGGTCGCGGTCTGGGAGGAGTGCTGCGCGGCGGCGCTGGAGATCGGCCTGCACACCGAGGTGGTCGCCGAGCTCAGCTCCCTCACCGCGGAACACCCCCTGCGGGAGCGGCTGCGCGAGCTGCTGATGCTCGCGCTGTACCGGTGCGGCCGGCAGGCCGAGGCCCTGGGCGTCTACACCGACACCCGGAAACTGCTGATCGACGAGCTGGGCGTCGAGCCGGGCGCCGGGCTCTCCACGATGCACGCCCGGATCCTGGCCGGCGATCCCGCGCTCACGCCCACCCCACCGACTCGTCCGGCCGCGCCCGGCACCCGCGAGGAGGCGCCCGCCAGCACCCCGGCACCCGCTCAACTTCCGGCCGATGTCTCGGACTTCAGCGGAAGATCGGACCTGGTCGCCGAGCTGCGCTCGGTCCTGCAGGGCGCCACCGGCCAGGCCGTGGTGGTCACGTCCCTCGCGGGGATCGGCGGCGTCGGCAAGACGACCCTCGCCGTTCACGTGGCCCACAGCGTCCGGGCGGACTTCCCCGACGGGCAGCTCTACGTGGACCTCCGGGGCGCCGGAGCCTCGCCCGCCGACCCCGCCCTCGTCCTGGGCGACTTCCTGCACGCCCTCGGGACCACCGAGATCCCGGACTCGCTGGAGCAGCGGGCCGCGCTCTACCGCTCGCTGCTCGCCAACCGGCGGATGCTCATCCTGCTCGACAACGCCCAGGACGCCGAACAGCTGCGGCCCCTGATCCCCGGCGTCTCCGGCAGCGCCGTCCTGGCCACCAGCCGGTCCCGGCTCGCCGGCATCCCCGGCGCGCACCTGGTGGACGTCGAGGAACTGACCCCGGCCGAGGCCCTCGCGCTCTTCTCCGCCATCGTGGGCGAGCAGCGGGTGGCGGCCGAGCCCGAGGCGGCGCTCGCCGTCGTGACCTCCTGCGGCTTCCTGCCGCTCGCCGTCCGCATCGCCGCGGCCCGCCTCGCCAGCCGGCCGCGGTGGAGCGTCTCGGATCTCGCGCGCCGCTTAGCCGACCAGCGGCGGCGACTCGACGAGCTCCAGCTCGGCAACCTGGCCGTGGAGACCACCATCGGCCTCGGCTATGGCCAGCTCCAGCCCGACGAGGCGCGCGCGTTCCGGCTGCTCTCGCTGGTGGACTCGCCCGATCTGCCGCTCGACGCCGCTGCCGCCCTGCTGGGCGAGGACGAACTGCGGGCCGAGCAGCTCGCCGAGGCACTGGTCGAGGCCAACATGCTGGAGTGCTTCACTCCGGGTCGCTACCGCTACCACGACCTGCTCCGGCTCTACGCGCAGCGGCAGAACGAGAAGTCCGCCGACAACGCGGAGCAGGAGGAGGCCGTGCTCCGCCTGGTACGGCACCTGCTGCCGACCATGCGCAGCGCCGCTCGTCTGATCGAACCGGACGACCA
The DNA here is from genome assembly GCF_042677465.1 of Kitasatospora sp. NPDC127111. NCBI lineage: Bacteria > Bacillati > Actinomycetota > Actinomycetes > Kitasatosporales > Streptomycetaceae > Kitasatospora > Kitasatospora sp. NPDC127111. The sequence goes on along the minus strand of NZ_JBHXTG010000036.1, from coordinate 55,302 downwards.
GCTGTTCGAACCGCTGGACGACCTCGCGGCGCCCGGTCTCGACCTGTTGAACGGCATCGCCGCGCAGCAGTGGCTGCGGGCTGAGACCGGCATGCTGCTCAGCACGGTGGAGGCCGCCCTGCGCGGCCCGTCGGCGCAACTCCGGCCGGCCCTGGACCTGCTGATCACGCTCAACAGCATCGTCGAGGACCCCACCCACGCGGCTCGCGCCCGCATGCTCCTGGAGATAGCCGACACCAACGCCACGGCCTACGGCGACACCCAGGCGCTCGCACGGGTCCACTTCGCGCTGGGCACCCTGGAGTACTTCACCAACAACTTCCAGGGCGCCGAACGCTCCCTTCGGGCGAGCCTGTCGCTGCAGGATCCGGGCGATGTGACCGTCATGCGCTCGATGGTCGCCAACACCCTGGGCATCATCCTCAGCCTCGCCGACCGGGCGGCCGAGGCGCTGCCGTTCTTCGAGCAGGCGCTCGGCATCAGCCGTGTGGTCGGTGCCCCGATCGGCGAGGCGCGGCTGCTCGGCAACATCGCCCGGGCCCAGCTCGACGTCGGACGGACCGCCGAGGCGGTGCGTTCGGTGGAGGAGGCGGTGGCCACCGCCCGGCGGTCCGCCAACGGGCCCTGCCTGGCGGACACGCTCTACCAGCTCGGGGTGGTGCTGTCGTCGACCGGAGCGCCCGGCGAGGCGGTGGCGCACCTGCGCGAGGCCCACGCGCTCTACCAGGCCCAGCAGAACCGGCTCCGCGAGGGATACGCGCTGGCCCGGCTGTCCGTGAGCCTCTCGGCGAGCGGACAGGCGGCCGAGGCCGTCGAGGTGGCCGGCGAATCGCTGGCGATCGCCCAGGAGATCGACGGCGCCTACTGCCAGGGCCTCGCCAACGCCGCATTGGGTGAGGCGCTGCTCGGGCTCGCGCAGCCGGCGCGTGGGCTGGCGTGTCTGCAGGAGGCGCACGCGATCTTCACGCGGCTCGGTGTGCCGGAGGCCTCCCCCGTGGCGGACCTCATCTCCAAGCAGCACACCGAGCCCCTCTCCCCTCCCCCCGCGCCGTAGGCCGTCGTCCCCCGATGGCGGCCTCCCCCCGGCGTTCGGTGCTCCCGCAGCCCCCCGGCTGCGGGAGCACCCTCAACGCTTCCCCGGCGCTGGACTCCACTGTGCACCGGACCGATTGACGTTCAATAAACGTCGGATTGTCGGCCTGGACCGGCACAAAAGCCCAGGTCAGCACGGTGGCAGTGGCGCGGGGTGCGGCGCGCGGCCGAGCGGCGCACCACCCCGGCCCGCCACCCCGTGCTTCCGCAACCCGGGTCACAGCACTCAACTGCCACGAGTTGGCCGGAAACGGACCCCATGAGGGTGTGATCACGCATATTCTCAGATGCCAGTACACACACGGGTGCAGTTGTCCAACTGAGCATCCGGAAACGGCAGCGCGGCGGCGCTCCCACGGTGCAGAGTGTCTCTGTGCAACGTGTCTGTGCAAGTGTCAGAGTGCAGTCAATGTGACGCGGGGAGCGTGACGTACCGCCACCGGCAGCGGGGCAGCGCGGGCGCCGGGAGGACGGCGGCCCGGCCTCGTCCGGCCGACCGGAGGCCCGGGTGGAAAGGTGCCTCTCAATCGTGACGACCGGACAGATATCCGACCCGTTCCCCCTCGACGAGGACGCGGACGGCGGTGACGGGCCCGACGTCCTGCGCCGCCGCGCCGAGCGCGCGCTGCAGGCGGTCGCCTTCGACACCATCGGCGCCGGCTACGGCGAGGCGTTCCCCGCCAAGGACGGGCAGCTCGCCTGCGGGCGCCGACTGCTGGCGCGGCTCGAACCGGGTGCCGCCGTGCTGGACGTCGGCTGCGGCACCGGCGATCCGACCGTCCGGCAGCTGACCGCGGCCGGCATGCGCGTCACCGGCGTGGACCTCTCCGACGTGATGCTGACCCTGGCCCGCGACGCGGGCGCGCCCGGCCCGTACGCGCCCGACTTCCACCGGATCGACATGTACGACCTGGCCACCGAACGGGCCGACCGGGCCTGGAACGTCCCCGCGCTCGGCCCGCGCGGGCACGGCGGCTTCGACGCGGTCACCGCGTTCTTCTCCCTCATCCTGCTCCCGCAGGACGAGATCCCCGTCGTGCTGGCCCGGCTGCGCGAACTCCTGCGGCCCGGCGGGCTGCTGGCGCTCGGCATGGTCGAAGCGGACCTGGATCACGTTCCACTGCCGTTCCTCGGCCGGGAGCTGCGGATCAGCGGCTACCTGCGGGAGGATCTGGAACGGGTACTGGTGGAGTCCGGGTTCGCCGTCGAGGATCAGTCGTGGCACTCGTACGCGCCGGCCAGTACCTCACTGCCGCCGGAGGAGCAGCTGTTCCTGTGCTGTCGACGCGTCGGCTGAGTTCTCCGCCCCAGAAAAGGCAGTACCCCGGAAGAGGCAGTACTCCACACCACTCCCCAGGACAGGCACCCGTGCGCGACCAGCTCAAACCCGAGGCCGGACAGTCGCCTGCCCTCCCGGGCCAGCGTCACCCGCCACCGTCGGCGCCGGCGGCGGCCCCGCCGTGGACCGACGAGGTCGCCGAGCGGCTCGGCTACCTCGAGTCGGCCACCCGGCGGATCAACAGCGCGCTCGACCTCGCCGCCACCCTGCGCAACATCTGCCGGGTGCTGATCCCGACCCTGGCCGACGCCGCCGTGGTGCACCTGCGCGACCCGCTGCCCAACGTCGAACGCGAGCCCGGGTTCCCGGACGAGCTGCGGATCCACCACAGCCAGGGCACCCGGCTCGGCCGGCGCGGCCGGCCCAGCGGCGGGCACGACCACCGGTCGGAGCGCTACCCGAACCGGTTCGGCACCCGGTACGGCGCCCGCTCGACCGCCGACACCGGCCCCGCCACCCCGATCACCCGCGGCGGCGCCCTCGCGCACGCCCTGCTCAGCCGCCGCCCCGCCGAGGCGGCGGCGCTCGGCACGCCGGGCGCCGAGCGGACGGAGGCCCTGCTGCGCGAGCTGTACGGCTCCCGCGGGCTGGCCCGGCTCGGCCGGGGCGCGAGCGTGCTCGCCCTGCCGCTGCGCGGGCGCAAGGCCGTCCTCGGCCTGCTGGTGCTGATCCGCCGACCGCCCGAGAAGGCCGGCCGCCCCGGCTTCGACGCCGCCGACACCGCGACCGCCGCCCACCTCGCCACCCAGGCCGGGCTGGCCGTCGACACCGCGCTGCGCTACGCCCGCGAGTGGGAGATAGCGAACGAACTCCAGCGCAGCATGCTGCCGTTGCGCCTCCCCCGGCCGCACGGCGTCCGGCTCGCGCACCGTTACCTGCCCGGCGAACGCGGCGCCCAGGTCGGCGGCGACTGGTACGACGCGGTGCCGCTGCCCGGCAACCGGGTCGCGCTGATCGTCGGCGACGTGATGGGGCACTCGCTCACCTCGGCCGCCATCATGGGCCAACTCCGCACCAGCGCCCAGACCCTGGCCGCGCTCGACCTGCCGCCGCACGAGGTGCTCTACCACCTGGACGAGCAGGCCCAGCGGCTCGGCCGCGAACAGCACCTGGCCACCTGCGTGTACGCGGTCTACGACCCGATCGCCAACCGGGTGGTGCTCGCCAACGCCGGGCACGTCCCGCCGGTGCTGGTCCGGCCGGACGGCACGGCCGAGTTGCTGGAGCTGGAGTCGGGCGCGCCGATCGGCGTCGGCGGGGTCGACTTCTCCTCGGTCGAGCTGCCCGCACCGCCGGGCTCCGCGCTGCTGCTGTTCACCGACGGTCTGGTGGAGACCCGCAGCCGTCCGCTGAGCGACGGGCTGGAGCTGCTCCGCGCCCGGCTCGCCAGCGCGCACCCGCACGCGCCCGAGCAGCTCTGCCAGGAGGCGCTGCGGATCCTGCCGCCGGGCGACCGCGGCGACGACATCGCGCTGCTGGCCGCCTGCTTCGACGGCATCCCGGCCGGGGACGTCGCGCACTGGTACCTCCAGCCGCGCAACGAGACCCCCGGGCGGGCGCGCCGGCTGGCCGCCCACACGCTGCGCCGCTGGGGGCTCGAAGCCCTCAGCGAGGCCACCGAGTTGATGGTCAGCGAGCTGGTCACCAACGCCGTCCAGCACGCCACCCGGCCGGTCACCCTCAGCCTGGTCCGCACCACCCGGCTGCGCTGCGAGGTCGGGGACGACAGTCCGCTGCTGCCGCGGCCGCGCCGGACCGGGCCGGAGGACGAACGGGGGCGGGGGCTGCAGATAGTGGCCCGCTGCGCCGAGCGCTGGGGCGCCACCCGGCTGGGCACCGGCAAGGTGGTCTGGTTCGAGCAGCGGTTGCCCTGAGCCCGGGGCTGCCGCCGCAACGCGAAGCGGCTCCCGGCGGAGACCGCCGGGAGCCGCTCGACGACCGGGCCGCCGCTCAGACCTTCTCGGGCACCCGGGCCGCGTCCCCGGCCCCGGACTCGGCGTCGTCCTCGGCCCCGGACTCGGACTCGGCGTCGTCCTCGGCCCCGGCCCGGGCCCCGGGTTCCGCCGACCCCAGCCGGGCCATCAGCTGCTCGCCCTCCATGTCCACCCGCGGCACCAGCTTCTCCAGCCGCTGCGGGAACCACCAGGCCGCCCGGCCGAACAGCGCCATCGCCGCCGGCACCAGGGCCATCCGCACCACGAAGGCGTCCACCAGTACGCCCACCGCCAGCGCGAAGCCGATCGGCTGCACGATCGGGTCGTGGCCGAAGACGAAGCTGCCGAACACCGAGACCATGATCAGCGCCGCCGCGGTGACGACCCGAGCGCCGTTCTTCACCCCGGCGACCACCGCGTCCCGCGGCGCCATGCCGTGCACGTGGTGCTCCTTCATGCCGGAGACCAGGAACAGCTCGTAGTCCATCGCCAGCCCGAACAGCACCCCGATCAGCAGGATCGGCACGAAGCTGACCACCGGGCCGACCTTGGGCACGTCGATCACGCCGTCCAGCCAGCCCCACTGGTAGACCGCGACCACCGCGCCGAGCGAGGCGGTGATGCTGAGCAGGAAGCCCGCCACCGCCTTCAGCGGCACCAGGACCGAACGGAAGGCCAGGGCCAGCAGCACGAACGCGATGCCCACGATCACCGCCACGAACGGCGGCAGCGCGTCGCCGAGCTTGGCGGACACGTCGATGTTGGCGGCCGTGGTGCCGGTGACGTCGATCCGCGCGCCGGTCGCGGCCCGCAGCCCGGCCCGCTGGTCGCGGATCTCGTGGACCAGCTTCCGGGTGTCGGCGTGGTCCGGGCCGGTGTGCGGGATGACGGTCAGCAGCGCGGTGCGGCTGGGCCGGTCGACGGCCGGCGGCAGCAGCGTCCGCACGCCCTCGAGCCCGGACAGCTTCTCCGCCACGCCCTGCACCGCCTGCTCCGGCTGCGCCGCGCCCTCGGCGTCGACGACCACCACCAGCGGCGCGTTGAAGCCGGGGCCGAAGCCGTCGCTGATCAGGTCGTACGCCTTGCGGGCGTCGGTGCCGGCGGCCTGCGAGCCGCCACCGGGCAGGCCCAGGGTGAGGCTCGCGGCCGGGACGGCGAGCGCGGTCAGCGCGGTCAGCCCGGCGAGCAGCACGGCCAGCGGCCGGCGCACCACGAAGGCCGCCCAGCGCTCGCCCATGCTCCTGCGGCCGGAGGTCCGCAGCGCCCGCCGCCAGACCGGCAGCCGGTCGATGGCCCGGCCGGCGAAGCCGAGCAGCGCGGGCAGCAGGGTGATCGCGACCAGCACCGCCACCACCACGGCCCCCGAGGCCGCCAGGCCCATCACGGTCAGGAACGGCACGTCCGCGACGGCGAGCCCGGCCAGCGCGACCACCACGGTCAGGCCGGCGAAGACCACCGCGCTGCCGGCCGTCGCGTTGGCCCGGGCCGCGGCCTCCTCCGGCTCCAGCCCCTCGGCGAGGTGGCGGCGGTGCCGGGAGAGGATGAACAGCGCGTAGTCGATGCCGACGGCCAGGCCGACCATCAGGGCCAGCACCGGCGCGGTGGTGATGATCTCGAACGAGCCGGACAGGGCCAGCAGCCCGGCCATCGCCACGCCGACCCCGACCAGCGCGGTCAGCAGCGGCAGCCCGGCGGCGACCAGCGAGCCGAGGGTGACCACCAGCACCACCCCGGCCACCGCGAGCCCGACCGCCTCACCGCCGTCGACCTGCGCCATCCGGTTGTACGCGTCGCCGCCGAAGGCCACCGTCAGCCCGGCCGCGCGGGCCGGCTCGGCAGCCGCCCGCACCGCGTCGCGCTGCCCGTCGGTGATCTCCGCGAGCTTGTGGTCGAAGGAGACCAGCCCGATCGCGACCTTGCCGTCCGGGGAGACCGCGCCGGTGGCGTACGGGTCGGGTGCGGCGGCGACGCCGGGGGTGGCGGCGATCCGGCCGACCGCCTCGGTGACGGCCTTGGCGGCCTCCGGGGCGGCGACGCCGCCGGGGCCCGGGGCGGCGAAGACCACCTGCGCGGAGCCGTGGCCCTGCTGCGGGAACGTGCCCTTGATCCGGTCCAGGGTGGTCTGCGCCTCGGTGCCCGGCACCTTGAACTCGTCGCTGGTCTTGCCGGCGAACGCTCCCGCGGCGCCGCCGACGGCGATCAGCACCGCGATCCAGACGGCCAGCACGGCCCGCCGTCGCCGGAAGCAGTAGCGGCCCAGTCGGTAGAGGTGTGTGGCCATGGGTGACCCCCGGTCGGATCGGTCGGCACGCAGGTGCCCGAACAGGTCTTCCGCCCCACCGTACGCTCAAGTTGTTCGCCTGACAAAGTCGGATGACAGGAGCGTATGACAGATTCGTTCGACCAGGTTGTCTGACCGGAGCGCTACCCTGGCCCAATGGCCCACGTCCCCGCCTCCGAACGACGCCCGCAGCTGATCCAGGCCGCCATCGAGCTGATGAGCCGTGAAGGCGTCGCCGCCGGGTCCACCCGCGCGATCGCGGCCGAGCTGGGCGTGGCGCAGGCGACGGTGCACTACACCTTCGGCACCAAGAAGGACCTCTACCGGGCCGTGGTCGAGCAGTTGACCGCCGAGTTCATCGGCCAGGTCCGCGCCGCCGCGCCGGACGAGGGCCCGTTCGGCGAGCAGATCGCGGCGATGGTCCACGCGCTCTGGGACAGCGCGGTGGGCGAGGGCGGCCACTGCGCGCTGATGTCCGAGTTCGCCGCCCTGGCCATCCGCGACCCGGACCTGCAGGAGATCATGCGGGCGCTCCAGCACGAGATCGAGAGCACCGCCGCCGAACTCCTCACGGCGCTCGCCGAGGCGCACGGCCAGCCGCTGGCGATGTCGGCCCACGAGATCTCCGTGGTCTTCCTGGCCGGCTTCAACGGCCTGACCGACCGCTACCTGCTGCTCCGGGCCGCCGGCGAGGAGCCCGAGCAGGAGTCCCGGCGGGCGCTGGACCTGCTGGTCGCGACCACCGTCGGCCTCTGCCTGGGCGCGCCGGCGGCCACCTGAGACCGGGCCGGGCCGGCCCCGGCCACAGACCCTAGGAGACGATCCGGACCGGGAGCTCGGCCAGCACCTCGCGCAGCGAGGCGGCGAAGCGGTCGTACTCGGCGCTGCGGGCCGAGCCCGGCCGGGTGGCGAGCCCGATCCGGCGGCCGGGCGCGGGGGCGGCGAAGCGGACGGCGGCCAGCCGGTCGGTGCGGCCGGCCTCGACGTCCAGCGCGGTGGCGGGCAGCAGCGTGACCCCGAGGCCGCCGGCCACCAGCTGGACGAGGGTGGAGAGCCCGGCCGCCCGGGTGGTGGAGCCGGCCGGGTCGGCGCCGACCTCACGGCAGATGTCGAGGGCCTGGTCGCGCAGGCAGTGGCCCTCCTCCAGCAGCAGCACCTCCAGGTCGAGCAGCACGTCGCGGGGGACGTCGACCCGCCCGGCGAGCTCGTGCTCGGGCGGGGCGACCAGGACGAAGTCCTCGTCGAACAGCGGGATGTCCCGGGTCGGCGAGGCCCCGCCGGCCGGCAGCGCGAGCAGCAGCACGTCGAGCCGCCCGCCGGCCAGGCCCTCCAGCAGCGAGGGCGTGCGCTCCTCGTGGACGTGCAGCTCCAGCTCCGGGTAGCGGTCGCGGACCAGCCGCAGCACGTTCGGCAGCAGGTACGGCGCGACGGTCGGGATGACGCCGAGGTGCAGCGGGCCGGTGAACGGGCGGCGGGCCGCCTCGACCTCCTCGGTGAGCGCCTGCAGCGAGGCGAGCACCCGGCGCGCGTGGTCGAGCACCCGCTCCCCCAGTGGGGTGATCATCACCCGCCGCGTCGTACGCTCGACCAACTGCGCGCCCAGCGACTCCTCCAGCGCCGCGACCGCGCCGGACAGCGCCGGCTGGCTGAGCCCGGTCGCGGCCGCCGCCTCCCGGAAGTGACGGTGCTCGGCCACCGCGACGAAGGCCCTGAGCTGGGCGACCGTCGGCGTGCGGGAGCCGCGCGCTGTGGCGTTCCCCACAGCGGCCTCGGACCGGCGCGCGGCGGCCCGGCGGGCCGTGGGGCGGGAGGGGGGCGTCGGGGTATTGATAGCTCTCTCCGATCAGACACATCGAGTGTAGCTATTTCCCTGATCAGTCCACGATGTGGAATCGTGGAGGGCGCGTCCGCAATCCGGACGAACTCCCCTCAGTCTCACTTCAGGAGAAGCGAACGTGCTCACGATCGGTGACAAGTTCCCCGAGTTCGAACTCAACGCCTGCGTCGACCTGGACGCCGCGAACGCGTTCGCCGAGATCAACCACAAGTCCTACGAGGGCAAGTGGAAGATCGTCTTCTTCTGGCCGATGGACTTCACCTTCGTCTGCCCGACCGAGATCGCCGCGTTCGGCAAGCTGAACGAGGAGTTCGCGGACCGCGACGCCCAGGTCCTCGGCGTCTCCGGCGACTCCGAGTACGTGCACCACGCCTGGCGCAAGGACCACAAGGACCTGCGCGACCTGCCGTTCCCGATGCTGGCCGACGTCAAGCACGACCTGATGCGCGCCTGCGGCGTCGAGGCCGCCGACGGCACCGCCCAGCGCGCGGTGTTCATCGTCGACCCGAACAACGAGATCCAGTTCGTCATGGTGACCGCCGGCTCCGTCGGCCGTAACCCCAAGGAGGTCCTGCGGGTGCTGGACGCCCTGCAGACCGACGAGCTGTGCCCGTGCAACTGGAACAAGGGCGAGGACACCCTCGACGCCCAGGCTCTGCTGGCGGGCTGACCACCATGGCCCTCGACGACCTGAAGTCCGCCCTCCCGGACTACGCCAAGGACCTCAAGCTCAACCTGAGCGCGGTCATCGGCAACTCCGACCTCCCCGCCCAGCAGCTCTGGGGCACCGTGCTCTCCTGCGCGATGGCCACCCGCAGCGCCGCCGTGCTGCGCGAGCTGGAGCCCGAGGCCAAGGCCAACCTCTCCCCGGAGGCGTACAACGCCGCCAAGGGCGCGGCCGCGATCATGGGGATGAACAACGTCTACTACCGGACCACGCACCTGCTCTCCGACAAGGAGTACAGCGGCATGCGGGCCGGCCTGCGGATGAACATCATCGGCACCCCGGGCGTCGAGAAGGCCGACTTCGAGCTCTGGTGCTTCGCGGTCTCCGCCATCAACGGCTGCGGCCAGTGCCTCGACTCGCACGAGGCCGTGCTCCGCAAGGCCGGCGTCGAGCGCGAGGTCATCCAGGCCTCGATCAAGATCGCCGCGGTCCTCCAGGCCGTCGCCGGCGTCCTCGACGCCGAGAACGCCCTGGCCGCCGTCGCCGTCTGACCCGGACGCGAACCCCGAACGGCCCCGGCCGGACACCACGTCCGCCCGGGGCCGTTCGCGTGTCCGCAACCGTGCGCGCCGCGCCCCCGCCGCCGTCCGGCCGGCCGCCACCGGGCGGTGGTGACGCACCGACGGACGGACGGGTGCTACTCCGCGGGCCCCGCCGGGGCCGGGGCGGGGTCGGGGTGGTTCGCCTTGGCGACGGCGGCTTCGCGGGCCGCTTCGAGGGCGGTGAAGACGGCCTGGCCGGCCTCGTTGCGGCGGCGCAGGTGGGTGACCACGGTGTTGGTGACCGCGATCAGCGGGACGGCGACGATGGCGCCGCCGATGCCGCCGATGATCGAGCCGGCGGCCACGCCGAGGACCACGCCGAGCGGATGGACCCGGACGGCCCGGCCGAGGATCAGCGGCTGGAGGATGTGACCCTCCAACTGCTGGACGGCGACCAGCACCACCAGCACCATCAGCGCCGTCCAGGGCGTCGTCGTGACCAGCGCGATCAGCACCGCGACCGTCCCGGTGACCAGGGCGCCGACCAGCGGGACGAAGGCCCCCAGGAAGATGATCACCGCGAGCGGCAGCGCCATCGGCACGCCGAGCAGCTGGATGCCGATGCCGATGCAGACCGCGTCGATGAAGGCCACGCAGACGGTGCCGCGGACGTACGCGGTGAGCGTCGTCCAGGCCTTCGGACCGGCGCCGGCCATCGCGTAGCGGGAGTGCCGGGGCAGGCCGCGCAGGGCCCAGTTCCAGATCCGCTCGCCGTCGTAGAGGAGGAAGAAGGTGGTGAAGAAGGCGAGCAGGACGGCGGTGAGCACCTCGACCGCGATCTGCGCGCCGGTGAGGCCGACCGAGGTGATCTGCTCGGTGTTGGTGCTGATCGCCTTGGTGATCTGGTCGGCGAAGTCCTTGATCTGCTGCTCGGTCAGGTGGAGCGGGCCGGTCACCAGCCAGTCCCGGAGGGTCGTGACACCGTCCTGGACCTTGCTGGTGACGGTGGACAGGTTGGTGGTCACCTGCCAGACCACGAACCAGCCGACCAGTCCGATCCCCGCCAGGCCGCTCATGAACACCCCGCCGGCGGCCAACGAGCGCGGCACGCCGCGCCGGCGCAGCCAGGAGACGCTGGGCTCCAGCAGGGCGGAGATCAGCAGCGAGGCCAGCACCGCGAAGGCCACCAGCCGCAGCATGTCGACGACCATGAAGACGACGTAGAGCGCGGCGCCGAGCAGCAGCAGCCGCCAGGTCGACTCGGCGGCGACCCGCAGGCCCCACGGCACGGCCTCGGCGGGGGTGGCGGGCCGGCCGGGGTGGAGTTCGCGCCCGAAGGCGCCGTGCGCGACCGCCGGGGCGGGGGCCGGCGCCGGCGCCCCGGGGACGGCCCGCGCCGCGCGACCGGTGTGCGCCGCGGCGCCGTTCTCCTCACGCGGCGTCGGCAGCGCGGCGGAGACCGTCGCGGCCGGTATCGGGGCCGGCAGCGGCACCACGTCGATCGGCGGCTCGTGGTCCTCGGCGGCCATCGCGGCCCGCCGGCGTCGTTCGATCACCGCGACCGCGCTCGCCACCACGGCCGCGCTCTTGGCCACGGCCTTGAAGGCCTTCCCGCCCCGCGCCATCCTCACTACCACCGCTCCCCGCTGGGCCGCCGTGCCCGGCGGTACGCCGTGGGTCCCGCCACGGCCGTCAGGAACGAAACTACCCGCCCGGTGCGCGGCCGGTCCGGCGGGCGGGCGGGTTGAGCGCGATCGGTGGGGGGACGAACGGCCGCCCCGGCCGTGCCGCGCGGGGCGACATCGGGACAAAACCACCTGATCCGGTGGGTTTCAGGCGCCGGATCGCGGGGAGGACTCCGGACGAGAACCGGAGCCATCTGTCGGCGGACCGGCCGGTGCGGGAAGCAACCAGGACCCCTTCCCGCGCCCCGCGTCCGCACCCAGGACCGCACCGCCCGTGAGCGCACTGGTCAGCGCAGCCCGGGCGGCGCGGCCCGCCCCCGCCGCCAACGCGGCACAGCCCCCGACCGCGGGTGAGCGGTCGGGGGCTGTGCCGTGGTGCGCGACCCGCCGGGCCAGGTGCCGGTCGGGCTCAGTACCAGTGGTGCGACTGCCAGAACGACCAGGCGCCGCAGGGGCTGCCGTAGCGGCTGTTCATGTAGTCCAGGCCCCACTTGATCTGCGTCGCCGGGTTGGTGCGCCAGTCGGCGCCCGCCGAGGCCATCTTGGAGCCGGGCAGCGCCTGCACCAGGCCGTAGGCGCCGGAGCTCTTGTTGGTCGCGGTGTAGTCCCAGCCGCTCTCGCGCTTCACGATCTGACTGAAGCACTGGAACTGCGTGTCGTTGCCGATGATCTGCTGGGCGAGCGCCTGGACCGAGCCGGGGCTGACCGAGACCGCGGGGGCCGAGTCGCCGGAGTCGGTGGCGGCCATCGCCGAGCGGGCCTTGGAGCGGTTGGCGGCGGCCTCGTCGGCCTTGCGCTTCTCCTCGGCCTCCTTGGCGGCCTTCTCCGCGTCGGCCTTGGCCTGCGCGTCGGCGGCGGCCTTCTGGCGCGCGGCCTCCTCAGCGGCCTTCTGCTCGGCCGCGGCCTTGGCGGCGGCGTCCGCGGCGGCCTGCTGGGCGGAGGCCTGCGTGCCGATGTTGTCGCTGATGGTCTGCGCCTGGGCGCCAGAGGGGACTTCGGCAAGCAGGGTCGCGCCGGCGACGTCGACCGTCTGCGTCGTCTTGCCCTCGCTGCCCGAGGCCATGCCCACGACGGCACCGACGGCGGTGACGGCGGTGGCGGAGGCCACAGCAACTCCCCGGACCGAGATCCGAGTCACATGGATTCCTTCCAGCATCGCCCACGCGTGACCGTACGGGCGCAACATGCCCCTTGGCGCTGCCCTCCGTACGGTGCTGGTCACGGGAGGTACTGACCCGGCGCCGGCCGACGTGAGGCGACCAGGCGTTGAGATCGGGCGGCGTACGGCTCAGCGGTGTTCAATTGTGCGTCCACCCACCGGAGTTGGCGGACCGTTCGGACCGGACTCCCGGTCACCCGGAAGCCCGCCACGCCGTACGCGGGGCCTGACAGAACCCTCACCATGCCGCACCGGGCCCTGTCGACGCAATTCCCCCCTGCGTGGCGCATGTCACATTCACCGCGCCGGAGTTCTCCGGACAGAAAGCACTCGATGTGATGAAAGGGACGGGGGCCCGCCCCGTCAGGAGCGGGCCCCACGCCCGGAATTGACCTTATTGTCCGACTATGTACCGGTCGGGCGGATTACGGGTGAATGTCCTCCAGCATCTCCGTGACCAGCGCCGCGATCGGCGAACGCTCGGACCGCGTGAGCGTGATGTGCGCGAACAGCGGATGACCCTTCAGCTTCTCCACCACCGCCACCACACCGTCGTACCGGCCGACCCGGAGGTTGTCCCGCTGCGCCACGTCGTGGGTGAGCACCACCCGCGAGCCCTGGCCGATCCGGGACAGCACCGTCAGCAGGACGTTGCGCTCCAGCGACTGGGCCTCGTCCACGATCACGAAGGCGTCGTGCAGGGAACGCCCCCGGATGTGGGTCAGCGGCAGGACCTCCAACATGCCCCGGGAGATGACCTCCTCGATCACGTCCGGGGTGGTGACGGCGGAGAGGGTGTCGAAGACCGCCTGCGCCCAGGGGCTCATCTTCTCCGTCTCGGAGCCCGGCAGGTAGCCGAGCTCCTGGCCGCCGACCGCGTACAGCGGCCGGAAGACCATCACCTTGCGGTGCTGCCGCCGTTCCAGCACGGCCTCCAGGCCGGCGCAGAGCGCCAGTGCGGACTTCCCGGTGCCGGCCCGGCCGCCCATCGAGACGATGCCGACCTCCGGGTCGAGCAGCAGGTCCAGCGCGACCCGCTGCTCGGCGCTGCGCCCGCGCAGGCCGAACGCCTCGCGCTCCCCGCGCACCAGCCGGACCCGGCCGTCGCCGGTGACCCGGCCCAGCGCCCGGCCGCGCTCCGAACTGAGCACCAGTCCGGTGTGGACGGGCAGCTCGGCGGCCCCCTCGATGTCCACCGCGGCGTCATGGCCGGCCGCGAACAGCGCGTCCACGTCGGCGGCGGGGACGTGCAGCTCGGACATGCCCGTCCAGCCCGAGGTGATCGCCAGCTCGGCCCGGTACTCCTCGGCGAGCAGGCCGACCGAACTGGCCTTGATCCGGAGCGGGAGGTCCTTGGAGACGACGGTGACGTCGTACCCCTCGGCCTGCAGGTTGCGGGCGACCGCCAGGATCCGGGTGTCCGCCTCGCCGCCGGCCCGGTAGCCGACCGGCAGTATCGACAGGTCGGAGTGGTTGAGCTCGACCCGGATGGTGCCGCCGAGCTCGCCGACCGGGATCGGCTCGTCGAGCCGGCCGAAGCGGATGCGGTAGTCGTCGAGCAGTCGCAGCGCCTGGCGGGCGAAGTAACCCAGCTCCGGGTGGTGCCGCTTGGCCTCCAGCTCGGTGACCACGACCACCGGCAGGACGACCTCGTGCTCCTCGAAGCGGGTCATGGCGAGCGGGTCCGCCAGGAGCACGCTGGTGTCGAGAACGTACGTGCGCCGGTCTGGTGTCCGGCGGCTCTTGGAACTGACCACTAGGCCTCCAGGGCGGATGACCCTGCGTCATCCGCGGCAAGCCGGCCCCCGCTGCCCCGGTGGCCTCGGGGCCGGTCTGGAGGGAGTATTCCCAGGCGAGGGGCGGTGCATTCGCGCCCCCGGCGAACTGACGGATCATTGCCGGTGAACGTTTGGCCTCGCGCCGCGGCCGGGTAGGCCAGCTCCTACGGGGTGATCGTCCCTGGGGCTCCGGAGGGTCAGAGCCCCAGCCGCCGGTTCCGCTGCTCGAACGCGCGCAGCGCCCGCAGGAAGTCGACCTTGCGGAAGGCCGGCCAGTAGGCCTCGCAGAAGTAGAACTCGCTGTGCGCGCTCTGCCAGAGCAGGAAGCCGGAGAGCCGCTGCTCGCCCGAGGTGCGGATGATCAGGTCCGGGTCGGGCTGGTTCTTGGTGTAGAGGTGCTCCGCGATGTGCTCGACGTCGAGGATCTCGGCCAGCTCCTCGATCGAGGTGCCCCGCCCGGCGTGCTCCTGGAGCAGCGAGCGGACGGCGTCGGCGATCTCGTGCCGGCCGCCGTACCCGACGGCCACGTTGACCGTGATGCCCTCGATCCCGGCGGTCTCCTCGGCGGCCCGCTTGAGCACGTCCGCGGTGTGCTGCGGCAGCAGGTCCAGGGCGCCGACCGGGTGGATCCGCCAGCGGCGGGCGGCGGCCAGGTTGGTGACGGCGTCCTCGATGATCCCGAGCAGCGGGACGAGCTCGTCGGCCGGCCGGGAGAGGTTGTCGGTGGAGAGCATCCACAGGGTGACGACCTTGACGTGGGTCTCGTCGCACCAGCCGAGGAACTCGCTGATCTTGTCCGCGCCGCGCTGGTGGCCGTACGCGGTGGAGCCGCCGGTCGCCTTCGCCCAGCGGCGGTTGCCGTCGAGGATCACGCCGATGTGGTGCGGGGTGCGGGCGAGGTGGACCTCGACGCGGCGCCCGTAGAGGCCGTACATACCGTCCAGCAGGGTGCGCAGACCCGGCGTGCGTTCGACGACATCGCGCAGACCCATGGTTTTCGGCCCCTCCTGAACTCTTCACCGGGGTACGTCACGACCCCCGGCGCAGCCTACTCCGGCCCGGACGCACCCGGTAAAGCCGCAGGTAGCGGTCAGGTCACGGTCCTGCGCTGAAACTGTTGCGGCCGGCGTGGCGGGGGTGGCCGGAAGGCACCCACCGGCACTCCGGGCGGCCGCCGGGGCGACGGCTACGGAACGGTATCCGATTCCTTAAAGGATCCGTAAGCCGACGATCGATGCTTGACGACCCGCAATGGTCTAGTCCAGCTTGTGAACCCAGGGCGGGACGCGCACCGGACCCCCGCCCCCCAACGGCAGTACTGCGGACGCAATGCCCTCCCCCACACGCGGCCGCCGCGACCCCCACCGCGGCGGCCGCTCCTCCCCCAGGAGCGCCCCTCCATGGCCCGTACGCTGAACCAGCCCGCGCACCGACGCCGGCGCAGCACCCTCCCGGCCCTCGCCGCCGGAGCCACCGCCCTCGCCCTCGCCGGCGGCGGCCTCGCCCTCT
This sequence comes from Kitasatospora sp. NPDC127111, assembly GCF_042677465.1. Classification (NCBI taxonomy): domain Bacteria; kingdom Bacillati; phylum Actinomycetota; class Actinomycetes; order Kitasatosporales; family Streptomycetaceae; genus Kitasatospora; species Kitasatospora sp. NPDC127111. The sequence continues at coordinate 39,479 of NZ_JBHXTG010000036.1, read as the reverse complement.
TCGCCGGCGGCGCCACCGCCGCCGCCGGGAACCTGGTCACCAACGGCGGCTTCGACTCCGGCTCGCCGGCCGGCTGGTCGTGCACCGGCGCCGCGACCGTCGTCTCCGCCCCGGTCCACTCCGGCGCCGGCGCGCTGCAGGCCACCCCGGGCGCGGCGGACACCGCCGAGTGCACCCAGACCGTCAGCGTGCTGCCCAACACCAGCTACACGCTGAGCGCCTGGGTCCAGGGCCCGTACGTCTACCTCGGCGCGCGCGGCACCGGCGGCGCCGAGCCGAGCACCTGGTCCAACCAGAGCAGTTGGAACCAGCTCTCCTCCACCTTCACCACCGGCGCCAACGTGAACAGCATCACGCTGTACCTGCACGGCTGGTACGGCCAGAGCGCCTACCTCGCCGACGACGTCGTGCTGAGCGGCCCGGGCGGCACCTCGACGCCGACCCCGACCGCCACGCCCACGCCCACGCCGACCGCCACGGCCACCGCCACCGCCTCGCCCACGGCCACCGCGACCCCGACGGCGACGGCGACCCCGACCGCCACGCCGACCCCCACGGCCACCACCACCGCCACCACGCCGCCGGCCACCGGGCTGCCCAAGCACGTGCTCACCGGTTACTGGCACAACTTCGACAACGGCGCGACCGTCCAGAAGCTGGGCGACGTCCAGAGCGCCTACGACATCATCGCGGTCTCCTTCGCCGACGCCGTCCCGGCCAAGGCCGGCGCGATCAGCTTCACCCTCGACCCGGCGCTCTCCAAGGCCCTCGGCGGCTACACCGACGCGCAGTTCCGCGCCGACGTGAAGGCCAAGCAGGCGGCCGGCAAGAAGGTCATCCTCTCCATCGGCGGCCAGAACGGCGCCATCACCGTCGGCGACGCCACCGCCGCGGCCGCGTTCACCGACAGCGCCTACGCGATCATCAAGGACTACGGCTTCGACGGCATCGACGTCGACCTGGAGAACGGCGTCAACCCGACCTACCTCGGCAACGCGCTGCACGCCCTGCAGGCCAAGGCCGGTCCGGGCTTCGTCCTGACGATGGCCCCGGAGACCATCGGGATGTACAGCACCGCCGGCGCCTACTTCCAGCTGGCCCTGAACACCAAGGACATCCTGACCGTCGTCAACACCCAGTTCTACAACTCGGGCGGCATGAACGGCTGCGACGGCAAGGTCTACAACCAGGGCACCATCGACTTCATCACCTCGCAGATCTGCACCCACATCCAGGGCGGCCTGCGACCCGACCAGGTCGGCATCGGCGTCCCGGCCTCCGGCAGGGCGGCCGGCGGCGGCTACGTCTCGCCGGCCGTGGTGAACGACGCGCTGGACTGCCTGGCCACCGGCAGGAACTGTGGCAGCTTCGTCCCGCCGGCCAAGTGGCCCACCATCCGCGGCGCGATGACCTGGTCGACCAACTGGGACGCCAACAACGGGAACGCGTTCTCCAACGCGGTCGGCCCGTTCGTCCACCAGATGCCGTAACTCCCCACGACGCGCCGCTCCTTGAGGGTGGAGCTCGCGCGCCGTCGGCGGGCCCGCCGTACCCCACCCGGTACGGCGGGCCCGTTCGCGCCGCCGCCCCGCGGCAGCCGCCGCCGCTACCCCTGCAGCAGTACGGCGGCGAGCGTGCCGAGCAGCAGGAAGGGGCCCATCGGCACGTCCAGCCCGCGCACCGGGCCGCGCCGGACCACGGCCACCGCCGCCCGGCCGACCGCCCAGAGCCCGGAGAGCACCGCGGAGGCGAACAGCCCGGCGAAGGCCGCGGACCAGCCGTACCGGCCGAGCAGCGCGCCCAGGCCGAGCGCCAGGACGGTGTCCCCGGCGCCCATCAGCCCGAACCAGCCCGGCAGTTCGAACAGCGCGGCGGCGGCCAGCGCCACCAGCAGGCAGCGCAGCAGCACCCCCGGGCGGCCCGCCGCCAGCTCCAGCACCACCAGCAGCAGCGCCAGTCCGGCCGCCAGCGTCCAGCTCAGCGGGTACGGCAGCCGGCGCACCCGGGCGTCGGTGAAGCCCAGCACCACGCCCGGACCGGCCGCCCAGAGCAGCAGCACCGCGTCGGCCGGGTGGGCCGCCGAAAGGGCCGCCGCCACCACGACCACCGTCACCGCCTCGACCAGCCCGGGCCGCGGGCCCAGCCGCTCCCGGCAGCCCGGGCAGCGCCCGTTCGGCGGCAGACCGCGCAGCGCCCGGGTACAGCCCGGGCAGGCGGTGCACCACGGCTCGCCCTCCGGCACGGCGTACCGCACCACCAGTCCGCGCAGCGCCGGCGCCGCCAGCAGACCGGCCAGCAGCGCCCCGACCACGGTGGCGATCACCGCGCCCCCCTCTTCTCGGGTACCACCGGACACATCATCCACGGCCGGCCGCGGTGTCCCCTCCCGCGACGCCGGCCCCGGCGCCGACCACCTGCGGGCCGGAGGACCGAGGACCTCCGGCGAGAAGCCCGGCACCCTCGCGGACGGCCGGCCCCGGCAGCAGTGTGCGGTCTATCTCGTCCCGGCCGGTACTCCGCCGGAGTTCCTCGTCTTCGGCAGCGTTCCGGACACCGGGCCCCTGATCTGGAAGGCCGGCTGACGACTCCGCCTCGGTATCGAAGGGGCCCCTCGCAGGCGGTCCGGCGCGTGTCCCGGAACGCGCGCCGGACCGCCCCGGCATGGCCCTAAAGTAGGCAGGCATGCAGGTCATCCAGTCCAGCAAGCTCGCCAACGTCTGCTACGACATCCGCGGCCCGGTGCTCGACGAGGCGATGCGGCTGGAGGAGCAGGGCCACCGCATCCTGAAGCTCAACACCGGCAACCCCGCCGTGTTCGGCTTCGACGCGCCCCCGGAGATCCTCCAGGACATCCTGCGCAACCTCTCCTCCGCGCACGGGTACGGCGACTCCAAGGGCCTGCTCTCGGCCCGCCGCGCCGTGGTCATGCACTACGAGGAGCGCGGCCTGCACGGCCTCACCGTCGAGGACGTCTTCCTCGGCAACGGCGTCTCCGAGCTGATCCAGCTCGCCATGACGGCGCTGCTGGACGACGGCGACGAGGTGCTCGTCCCGGCGCCGGACTACCCGCTCTGGACGGCCTCGGTCTCGCTGGCCGGCGGCACCGCCGTGCACTACCGCTGCGACGAGCAGTCCGAGTGGTACCCGGACCTCGCCGACATCGAGGCCAAGGTCACCGACCGGACCAGGGCGATCGTGGTGATCAACCCGAACAACCCGACCGGCGCGGTCTACCCGCGCGAGGTCCTGGAGGGCCTGGTCGAGATCGCCCGCCGGCACAAGCTGGTGGTCTACGCGGACGAGATCTACGACAAGATCCTCTACGACGACGCCGAGCACGTCCCGCTGGCCACGCTGGCCCCGGACCTCTTCTGCGTCACCTTCAACGGCCTCTCCAAGGCGTACCGGGTGGCCGGCTTCCGCTCGGGCTGGATGGTGCTCTCCGGCGACCGGCACCGCGCCCGCAGCTACATCGAGGGCCTGACCGTGCTCGCCTCGATGCGCCTGTGCGCCAACATGCCGGCCCAGCACGCGGTCGCCGCGGCGCTGGGCGGCCGGCAGTCGATCCGGGACCTCGTCCTGCCGGGCGGGCGGCTGCTGGAGTCCCGGGACGCCGCCCACCGGCTGCTCAACGAGATCCCCGGGGTCAGCTGCGTCAAGCCGAAGGGCGCGCTGTACGCCTTCCCCCGGCTGGACCCGAAGGTCTACAAGATCAAGGACGACGCCCAGATGGTGCTGGACCTGCTCCGCGCCGAGCGGATCCTGCTGGTCCAGGGCACCGGCTTCAACTGGCCCGAGCCGGACCACTTCCGCCTGGTCACCCTCCCCCGCGCCGAGGACATCACCGACGCCGTCACCCGCATCGGCGACTTCCTCAGCGGCTACACCCAGCCGTAGCGGGCTGCGGGGGCCGTAGGGCGCGTTGCCGCACCGGCGCGACGACACGACGGCGCGCCGTCGTGTCGTCGCGCCGTCGCGTCGACGTGGCAGTGCGTCGGCGGGTCGGCGCGGCAGCGCGTCGCCGGTCGCACCGCCGCCCGGAAAGGCTTACGGCCGGAGCTCCGGTCCGGACGATCTCCTTGGTCGGGGAAAGATCGTCCGGCGGAACTCCGGCCGTCCTGTCGCTCGGTCAGCGCGCGATTCGTGCCACGCACCGCCGATGAACCGGCTGAGGCTCAGGCTCAGCCGAGACGCGCGACGAGGTCTCGGTACTCATCCCACAGCGCGGTGGGGGTGTGGTCGCCGAACAGCTCCAGGTGGGCCGGGACGAGCGCGGCCTCCTGGCGCCAGATGTCGGCGTCGACGGTGAAGAGCAGGTCGAGGTCCTCCTTCGACAGCTCCAGGCCGTCCAGGTCGAAGCCCTCGACGGTCGGCAGCACGCCGATCGGGGTCTCGACGCCCTCGCCGGTGCCCTGCAGGCGCTCGACGATCCACTTCAGCACGCGGCTGTTCTCGCCGTAGCCGGGCCAGACGAACTTGCCCTCGCCGTTCTTGCGGAACCAGTTCACGTAGTAGATCTTCGGCAGCTTCTCGGCGTCCGCCTCGGCGCCGACCTTCAGCCAGTGGGCGAAGTAGTCGCCCATGTTGTAGCCGCAGAACGGCAGCATCGCGAACGGGTCGCGGCGCAGCTCGCCGACGGTGCCCTCGGCCGCGGCGGTCTTCTCCGAGGCGATGTTGGCGCCCAGGAAGACGCCGTGCTGCCAGTCGAAGGACTCGGTCACCAGCGGGACGGCGGTGGCGCGGCGGCCGCCGAAGAGGATGGCCGAGATCGGCACGCCCGCCGGGTCCTCCCACTCGGGGGCGATGGTCGGGCACTGCGCGGCCGGGACGGCGAAGCGGGCGTTCGGGTGGGCGGCCGGGGTGCCGGACTCCGGCGTCCAGTCGTTGCCGCGCCAGTCGGTGAGGTGGGCCGGCGGCTCCTCGGTGAGGCCCTCCCACCACACGTCGCCGTCGTCCGTCAGGGCGACGTTGGTGAAGACGGTGTTGCCCCAGAGCGTGTCGATGGCGTTGGCGTTGGTGTCCACGCCGGTGCCGGGGGCGACGCCGAAGAAGCCGGCCTCGGGGTTGATGGCGTACAGGCGGCCGTCGGCGCCGAAGCGCATCCAGGCGATGTCGTCGCCGATCGTCTCGACCTTCCAGCCCGGGATGGTCGGCTGGAGCATGGCCAGGTTGGTCTTGCCGCACGCGGACGGGAAGGCCGCCGCGACGTACTTCGCCTCGCCCGCCGGCGGGGTGAGCTTGAGGATGAGCATGTGCTCGGCCAGCCAGCCCTCGTCGCGGGCCATGGTCGAGGCGATGCGCAGCGCGTAGCACTTCTTGCCGAGCAGGGCGTTGCCGCCGTAGCCGGAGCCGAAGGACCAGATCTCCTTGGTCTCCGGGAAGTGCGAGATGTACTTGGTGCTGTTGCACGGCCACGCCACGTCCGCCTGGCCCTCGGCAAGCGGAGCGCCGACGGTGTGGACGGCCTTGACGAAGTCGCCGTCCTCGCCGAGCTGGTCCAGCACGGCCTTGCCCATGCGGGTCATGACCCGCATCGACACGGCGACGTACGCGGAGTCGGTGATCTCGACGCCGTACGCGGCCAGCGGGGAGCCGACCGGGCCCATCGAGAAGGGCACCACGTACATGGTGCGGCCCTTCATCGCGCCGCGGAACAGGCCCTCGGCGCCCTGGAAGATCTCCCGCATCTCGGCGGGGGCCTTCCAGTTGTTCGTCGGGCCGGCGTCCTCCTCCTGCTCGGAGCAGATGTAGGTGCGGTCCTCCACGCGCGCCACGTCCGTGGGGTCCGAGGCGGCGTAGTAGGAGTTGGGGCGCTTCTCCTCGTTGAGCTTCTTGAAGGTGCCCTGAGCCACCAGCAGGTCCGCGAGGCGCTGGTACTCCTCGTCGGAGCCGTCGCACCACTCGATGCGGTCCGGCTGGGTGAGCTCGGCGATCTCGCTCACCCACGCGAGCAGGCGCTGGTGGCGGGTGGGCGCGGATGCGCTGAGAGCAGAGATCTCGTACGACACGATCGCTCCGTTTCGCGCCATCTCGGCGAGGAGGCGGCGTAGCGGGGGTCTGAGGGTGCTTGCAGCGTAGCTCCGGCATCCGGGCCCGAGTACGGCGCAGCGGTGAAATTGACGCATCTTTTACTACATTCAGTATGGTTACTGGTTGGTAACCGCTCGCTTTCGGCCCGCCGAAGACCCTTCGAGCACCGCTTCGAACACTCCAAAACGTCCAACTAGTGACGATCGCCACTTCCTACGTGCCAGTAACCTACGGAGCCGTAGGTAGCGGATAACATGCTGCCCATGACTGCTGAGCTCCTGGAGAGCACGGAGCGTGCCGAGAGCAAGCCGAAGTGGCGCGGCTGGCTGCACGCCGGGATGTTCCCCGCCGCGGTGGCCGCCGGGATCGTCCTGATCTGCCTGGCCGACTCCACACCCGCCAAGATCGCCTGCGCGATCTACTCGGTCAGCGCCTGGCTGCTGTTCGGGGTCAGCGCGGTCTACCACCGCTTCACCTGGGGCCCGCGCGGCGACGCCGTGCTGCGCCGGCTCGACCACGCGAACATCTTCCTGATCATCGCCGGCACCTACACCCCGTTCACCATCCTGCTGCTGGACGGCGCCGCGCAGCAGCTGCTGCTCTGGGCGGTCTGGGGCGGCGCACTGGCCGGGATCGCGTTCCGGGTGTTCTGGGTCGGCGCGCCGCGCTGGCTGTACACGCCGGTGTACATCGCGCTGGGCTGGGCCGCCGCGTTCTTCCTGCCGGAATTCCTGCACGCCGGCGGGGTCGCGGTGCTGGTGCTGATGATCGTCGGCGGGGTGCTCTACAGCGTCGGCGGCGTGGTGTACGGGCTCAAGCGGCCCGACCCGTCACCGCGCTGGTTCGGCTTCCACGAGGTGTTCCACGCCTTCACCCTCGGGGCCTTCATCGTGCAGTACGTCGGCGTCTCACTGGTGGCGTACAGCGCGACCAGCTGAGCCGGGCGCCCCGGGACGGGCGGCCGACCGGTCCAGCGACCGGGCGGCCGCCCGTTCCGCCGTCCAGCCCGTGGCCCAGTCCGCCGAGCGCTCCGCCCTCCAGTCGGGCTTCCGGTCCGCCGAGCGCTCCGCCGTCCGGTCGGGCTTCCGGTCGGGCTTCCGGTCCGCCGTCCGGTCCGGGGCGGGACGGGCCTCCGGCCGGTACCCGCGCACCGACCGCGGACGGGAGCGGGCCTCGCGCGCGTCCAGCGCCTCGCGGGCCCGGCGGCAGCGCTCGCAGTGCGCCGCGTCCGGGCTCCCGCCGGCCGCCTGGTGGCCGCGCGGCGCGACCGGCCGGCGCAGCCGCTGCCAGCGCCGGCCGACGTACACCATCAGCAGCAGCACCTCGACCCCGGCGACGGCCAGTACCAGCGCGGCGCCGTTGATCAGATATCCGGCGACCACGGCCAGGGCCGAGCCCACCACCACTGCCGCGCCCCAGATCTGGGCGGTCGACTCCCTCTCGGCCATCCGATCTCCCCTTCCTGCGCCGGGCTCGCGCTCCTGCGCCGGGCTCGTGGTCGGCTCCTGCCGCCCCACCCCTTCTCCGCTCTCGGCACGCTTCGTCCGCTCTCGGCACGCTTCGGCCAGCACTGACCGATTGCCACATGGTATCTACCGACAGTCACCCGGGGCCGCCCCGGAGCGGCGAACGACAGATCAACGTTGCGTCAATTCCCCGTGCGGAACACGCACTTCCAGAACACATCACCCAACGTGAGGAGATCCGGCGCCACCGGGCGTATTGACGGCGACCATCTTTTGGGAGTTACTGTCATTTGACAGGGACTCCCCTGTCGCCGTGCCCGCCTCCGGAGGTCGCCCGTGTCCACCACCCCCGCCCCGCCCGGGCCCAACCCCCGGCGCTGGCTCGCACTGGTCGCCGTCGCGCTGAGCGTCCTGGTGATCAGCTTCGACATGACGATCCTCAACGTCGCCCTGCCCACCCTGGCCTCCCAGCTCCAGGCCACCACCGGGCAGCAGCAGTGGATCGTCGACTCCTACACCGTCGTCTTCGCCGCCGTGATGCTCCCGGCCGGCCTGATCGGTGACCGGTTCGGCCGCCGCCGCACCCTCACCGTCGGCCTGGCCCTGTTCGGCCTCGCCTCCGCCGTCGGCATGCTCGCCGACAGCCCCGGCACCCTGATCGCCGCGCGGGCGGCGATGGGCCTGGCCGGCGCGCTGGTCATGCCGATGTCCATGGCCGTGATCCCGGGGCTGTTCCCGGCCGGCGAGCAGCGCCGCGCCACCGCGATCCTGGCCGCCTCGCTCGCCGCCGGCGCCCCGCTCGGCCCGCTGATCGGCGGCTTCCTCCTCCAGCACTTCTGGTGGGGCGCCGTCTTCGCGGTCAACGTCCCGCTGACCGCCGTCGGCATCACCGCCTGCGTGCTGCTGCTCCCGGAGACCCGCGACCCCGCCGCGCCCCGGATCGACCTGCCCGGCACCGCGCTCGGCGCGGGCGGGCTGGCCGCGCTCACCTTCGGCATCATCGAGGGCCCCGGCCGCGGCTGGACCGACCCGCTGGTGGCCGGCACGCTCGGCGGCTCGGTGGTCGCCCTCACCGTCCTGGTGCTGCGCAGCCGCCGGCAGCGCGACCCGATGCTCGACCTGCGGCTCCTCGCCGACCCCACCTTCCGCTGGTCGACGGTGGCCGCCACGCTGGTCTCGCTGGTGCTGTTCGGCGCCTTCTTCGTCCTGCCGCTGTACTTCCAGAGCGTGCTCGGCGCCGACGCCCTCGGCACCGGCCTGCGCCTGATGCCGATGATGCTCGGGCTGATGGTGGCCGCCAAGCTCAGCGACCGGCTGGTCGCCCGGACCGGCCCGCGGGTGGTGATCACCCTCGGGCTGGCCCTGCTGGCCGCCGCACTGCTGCTCGGCAGCCGCACCGACAGCTCCGACGGGTACGGCCCGGCCGCGGTCTGGCTCGTCCTGCTCGGCCTCGGCATGGGCCTGTCGCTCATCACCGCCCAGGCCTCCGCCCTGCTCACCCTGCCGCCCGCCAAGGCCGGCGTCGGCTCCGGACTGATCCAGACGCTGCGCCAGGTCGGCGGGGCGATCGGGGTGGCGGTGTTCGGCAGCCTGCTGGCCGCCGCCTACCGGGGCGCGTTGGACACCGCGGCACTGCCCGCCGACTCCGCCCACCGGGCCGGGCAGTCGGTGGTCGCCGCCGACGCCGTGGCCTCCGCCACCGGGAACCCGGCGCTGACCGCCTCCGCGCACGCCGCGTACGTCCACGGCATGACGGTGGTGCTGCTGGTCTCGGGGGTCATCGCGGCGCTGTCCGCCGTACTGGTCGCGCTGCGGATGCCCGCCGCCGAACCGCGCCCGGCGGGCGAGCGGGGCGAGGCCGGCGAGGCCGGGCCCCCGTCCGGAAGCACCGCCGTGCCCGCCGCCGATCACGGATAATCGAAGGTATGAGCGCAACGCGGCCGACAACGGCGACCCCGGCAGCAGGACCGGCCACTTCGGTCCAGGCGATGCTGGAGGCGCCGCTGTCGCTGCGCGAACGGAAGAAGCTGAAGACCCGCCAGGCGATCCGCCGTGAGGCGTACCGGCTGATCGCCGAACAGGGCTACGAGAACACCACCGTGGAGCAGATCGCGGCGGCGGCCGAGGTCTCGCAGTCCACCTTCTTCCGGTACTTCGCCACCAAGGAGGACCTCGTCCTCACCGACGAGTACGACCCGGCGATGGTCACCGCCCTGCTGGCCCGCCCGGCCGACGAACCGTTTCTGCGCAGCTGCCGCGAGGCCCTGATCGGCCTGATCCGCGAGCTGCTCGCGAGCGAGCGCGAGGAGCTGCTCACCCGGATGCGGCTGGTCAACGACGTCCCCGCGCTGCGCGCCCGGATGCACGAGACCTCCAACGACCCGCAGCAGCTCTACCTCGGCGTGCTGACCCGGCGGGCCGGCGTCGAGGAACCCACCTTCGGGATGCGGATCACCGCCGCCGCCATCGGTGCGGCCACCACCGAGACCGTGCTGCGATGGGCCCACGACGGGGGCACGGAGGACATCGCCGACCTGGTCGACCGCGCCTTCGCCGTGCTGGAGGGCGGGTTCACCGACCTGTAGGCGGATTCGGGGGCGTGCGGGCCGCCGGCCGGGGCCGGTGGGTGACCGGACGGGCGACGGCGGGGCCCGTCCGCCGTGCCGGACCCCGCCGCCCCCCTCACCCGGCGGTCACCGCCGGCGGGCCCTACCCGCGCCGGGCTCCCGCCCGCCGCCGCAGCGCGACGCCCGCGCCCGCGAGCGCGGTGACGCCCAGGGCCGCGCCCGCCGTGACGGCCGACACGGCCGGCAGCGCGCGGCCGCCGCCCGGCGCCGCCGACTGCGCCGAGACCTGATCCGGCCCGGTGGCGTCCGGCTGGTAGCCGCCGCCCTTCCCCGCCCGGTCGTACGCCGAACCGGGCAGCTTGTCGCCGTACCGCTGCCGGACCAGCTGCTGGTACGCCGCCAGGCTCACCCCGTCCGCGCCCACCGAGCGCCGCGCCTCGTCGTCCAGCGGCAGCACCCGGCCGTCCCGCAGCACGTACCAGGCGTTCAGCTGCGGCTCGCGGAACGCCGTCCCGCCACCGCCCGCCGCCGCCCGCGCCGCGTAGTCGGTCTCGTCTCCGCCCGACGCGATGTTGACGACCCGCCAGGTGTCGCCCTGCTTCACCGTCCACACCGAGGCCACCTGGCCGTCCGCCGAGACGGCCTTGCTGGCGGTGAACTCGGCCTTCGCCACCGGTGCCCCCGGGGTCCCGGCCACGAAGGCCGCGTCCAGGGTGAAGACCGGCACGGTGTCGCCGGACAGCCTCGGCGCGGCCGCGCGCGCCGCCTCCGCCTCCGCCGCACCGGCCGCACCGACGGCCGGTCGCGCGGCCGGCTGCTCAGCCGACCGCTCGGCCGGCGGCACGCCCTTGCGGGCGAAGAAGTGGCCCAACCGGTCGACTACGGCCGGGCTCTGGGCCGCGTCGCGGGCCTGCGCCAGGTCGGCGGCACCGACCGGCTCGGGGCTGCCGGCCGGACTGCCGGCCGCGCTGCCGGCCGGGGTGTCCGCGTGGGCCGCCGGAGCGGCGGTCAGGCCGAGACCGGCCGCGATCAGGACGGCCACGGCCGCATTACGGATGCTGGTCATGGTCGCCCCTCACGCGCCGATCCGGTACAGGGAGTGGGTCCAGGAGAACGTGCCGTTGGACACGTAGTAGTTGTAGTCCGCCCAGTTGTAGCGGTAGTTGGACGGCCACGGGTCGCCCCAGTAGACCTGGTTGCCGCCGGTGTCGTACCCGTACACCACGTGCATGTGGCCGCCGCCGGAGCTCCACTGGATCCGGGTCTCGATCGGCCGGTCGGCGTTCACCTCGGTCTGCACCGTGCTGTAGCGCAGGTACCCGGTGACGTACGAACCCGGGTTGATGCCGATCCAGCTCAGGCCGTTCTGCACGTCGCCCAGCGTGGCCTGGCTGTTGGGGCAGCTGGAGTTGGTCGACCGGCCGAACGCCGCGTTGCAGAACTGGTTCTGGCTGTACGAGTACCCGTACCAGGCGGCGATCGTGTTGCCGCTCGCGGCCCAGCACCAGTTGCTCTGCTGTTGCTGCTGCATGGTGATGTTGAGCTTCTTGGACGTGCCGGCCAGGTCGGCCGTACTGCCCGCCGCCGCGGCCGGGCGGACCCGGGCGGAAGCGGTGACCGGCGCGCCGTTGGGGGCGGCGGAGGCCGGGCCTGCGGAAGCCGGGGCGGCGGCCGCGACGGTGAGCGCCGGGCCGAGCACGCCGAGCGCGAACACCGAGACCGCGCGGCGCAGGCGTATCCGTGGAACTGACATGGGGGCGTTCCTCCTTGCACAGGCAGAGGAGTGGATCGTGTGGGGGTTGCGATCCGGATCGCGCCATCGAGCATCGCCCCGTTGACAGAACCTGGTCAACGCCCCTCGCGCCCCCCGTTCCCCGGTGTGAACGCCCCCGTCCAGATGTGAACACCACCCCGGAATCCCTCGCGCACCCAGCCCCCACCGGTGACAAACCATCCTCCGCATGTGAATATTCACGACCAACCGGTGCCCACCCGGCCCGCCCCCGGAGAACCGGCCCTACCGCCGAGGAGGCCGTCATGCAACGCAGCGAACAGGCCGACCTCGCCACCGTCCTGCGCACCGGCCCCTTCCACCTCGCCCTGCGCACCGCCATCGCCACCCGCGGCCTCGCCCTGCACCGGCTGCGCCAGCACCTCGCCCAGCGCGGCGTCCACGTCGGCGTCACCAGCCTCAGCTACTGGCAACAGGGCCGGCGCCGCCCCGAACGAGCCGAATCACTGCGCGCGGTACGGGCCCTGGAAGAGGTCCTGGAACTCCCCGAGCACTCCCTCACCCGGCTCCTCGGCCCCAGCCGTACCACCCCCGCCGACCCGGTCGGCCCGCCCGTGCGCCCCTACCGTGACCTCATCACCCCGGCCACCGCCGTCGACGACCTGCTCGCCACCATCGCGGGCCCGCGCGACACCGGCCTGCACACCATCACCCACATCGAACGCATCCGGATCGGAGCCGACCGCCAACTCCTCCGCCGCGACTCCCAACACGCCCTGCGCGCCCACCGCGACGGCGTCGACCGCTACCTGGCCATCTACCAGGGCGACCCCGGCTGCGACATCACCCGGGTCGGCGTCCGCGCCGAGGAGAACTGCCGCCCCGGCCGCATCCGCCGCGACCCCGCCCACCACCTCCTGGTCGCCGAACTCCTCCTCGACCGCCGCCTCCGCGCCGGAGACACCCACCTGCTCGGCTACGGCTTCGACGACGCCCCGTCCCCCACCCCGAGCTGCGAGTACGTCCGCGGCTTCCACTCCGGCGCCGGCCAGTACGTCCTCCAGGTCACCTTCCACCCCGCCGCCCTCCCCGTCCGCTGCCACCGCTTCGCGCTGCGCTCCCCCGGCGACAAGCCCCACGAGACGGAGGAACTCACCCTCGACGGCCACCACTGCGTCCACCTCGTCGGCTCGGCACTGCGGCCGTGCCTGCTGGGGATCCGCTGGGACTGGGAGTAGCGGTCAGTGGGACCAGTAGGGGTCGTCGGTGTCCGCGTCGTGGTCCCCCTTCGGCCTCTTTGCCAACGGCGGTACCGGCCCGTACTCGCCGGCGGGCCGGTACCGCACGAAGTCGAGATTTGCCCCGAACGAGACGGTGTCGTACGCCCCGTTCGAGGAAGCGATGAGATCCACGAACAGGTAGTCGCCGGCCTCACAGCGGAGTGACGCCAGCCCGGGGTTGTACTTCTCAGGCACGGAACGGCTCACCGGACTGCACCCCGAGTGCTCCCAGATCCGGCTGATCTGGTCAAGCAGCACCGGGAGCTTGACGGACGAGATCCGGGTCCGGAGAGTGACCCAGCCGAACAGCTGGGACTTCAGGTTCGGCTCGCCATCCCAGTGATCATGTTCACGCGTCACCTGGTAGTCACCGCCGAGATAGGTGACGGGCGGCGAGATCCCGTCCATGGTCGCCCGCAGGAACTCGTCGATCCGCTCCTTCGCCGCCGCTGGGCTCTTCAGTTTCACCACTCGTTTGTCCCGCAACGCCATCGGACCGTACCCGTTGAAGAACAGCACGATGCCGGTGGACAGCAGAACGGCGACCACGACGATTGCGGCGACCGCGACCTTCACCCGACGCCCGCTCATCGGCCTTCGACCAACTTGACGTCGCACCCGCGGGTGACGATGCCGGCGATGTTGTCCAGCGAGGGCCCGCCGTGCTCCGGCGTGAGGTACTTGGTGTGCATCCCGATGACGTCCGTGGTGTCGCCACCGTCGTCGACGGAGAAGCGCTTGCCGCCGAAGGCCGCACTCGCCGGATCGGTCCCGTACCAGCCGTCGTCCGGATTGAAGAGCTCATGCGCGCCCCAGGCGACGATCGGGCCACTGGTGAGGGTGACGAGGGCGTCCCCCTTCGTCGGCGTGTGTGTGACGACGTCGTTCGCCGCCGCGCCCGCCCAGACGTGGTCGGGCATCCCCAGGTCGGCGGCCTTGCTCACACCGACGCCCGGACTGCCGATGAACACCACGTCGTCCGGTCGTTGGAAGGGCGCACCCGGCTGGGCGGCCAGCTTGGTGGCCTGGCCGACCACGTACGAGCCGTAGCTGTGTCCGATCGAGGTGATGTGCGGCGGCTCGCTGCCCTGATGACTGGCCCGCACGCCGCTGAGGAACTTCGCGTAGGCCGTAGCGCCCTTGTCCCCGGCCGCGCTCGACGCGGCTCCCGCGTCCTGTCCCGGCGGATCGTAACCCAGCCAGACGATCGACGCGACCGAGCCGCCCGGCGGCAACTTGGCGGTGGCGGAACGCCAGAGATTCAGTGTGTTCTCGGCCTCGTTCGTACCAGGCGTCCAGCCGCTCTTCGGTCCAAGGGAGGAAGGGTACGTTGTGATACCCGGGACGTAGGAGGAAATGTCGGTCGCGGTGTCAGGATTGCCGAAGGAGATGATTGCCCGCCCCTGGCCTTCGGTACCGATGCCCAGCAGGTAGTCCTGCGGACGGCCGTCGCCTGCGTTCCTCATGTCGTCCCTCAGGCGACGCACAACGGGGTCGAGTTTGCTGAACTCCTCCTGCTCCGCTTTGGTACGAGCCTTACCCTTGAGCTCGTCGTATCGCTTCGTCAGGTACGCCCGGTTCACCTGGTCCCGGACCACCGCCGGGATGCCGTCCAGGTTGCCGATGGCCTCGGGGTGGTGATCGATGAACCACTGCTGGCCGGCCGGGTCGAGGCCCTTCCACCAGGAGTTGACCTGAGTCGGGGTGGCGTCCTTGCCGGGCATGTCCTTCTGGTAGCCCGGGGTGTTCATCGCCCCGAAGTCGCTCAGGTACTTGTCCGCGCTCGCCGTCTTCATGTCCAGGCCGGACTTGTCGGTGGCGTGGCCGGTGAAGCGCTTCAGGTCGGCGGCGAGGCCCTGGTCGGCCCGGGTGGCCTCGGCGAGGGCGGCACCGAGCCGCTTGCCGATCTCCTCGGCGGCCGCCTTCTGCTTGTCCGCCCGGTCCACCGCCTGGTACGGGTTGTCCGAGGCGCTCCAACTGACCGTCCCGTCCTCGCCCACCTTCAGACCCTTCGCCGCCGCGTCGGCCAGTGCCTGCCGCAGCTTCGACTGGGCGAGCGTAAACGTGTCGGCGTGGTCCCGCAGCGTGCTCTCGATGCAGGCGAGTTCGACGTCGGCCGCCTGCAGTCTGGCCGTGGTCGCGTCGAGCGACTTGGTGGCGGCGTCGGCCGCACCGCCGGTCCAGCCGGAGCCGTGGACGCGGTCGGCGGTGCCGCTCCTCCACTGGGTGGCGTGTTCGGAGTACGCCTTGTAGAGCTGCCCGTAGGCGTCGGCGGCCGCGTACAGGTCCGCCGGCTTCGCGTTCTTCAGGCTCGCGAGATCCACTTCCAGCCCCCCAGCTGTCACGTTTGCGTGCTCGCCCCGACACTCGCCGCTACCATAGCGCGCACGACCGACCACGCAGCCGAGGGGGAGACGGTGGCCGACGGGACGGGTTTCACGGTGCGGCCGGACGAGTTGTCCGCCGCCGGGAGCAACGCGCAGGCGGTGGCCGGGAAGGTCCCCGAGGAGACGGCGAGGCTCGCCGCGCCGAGCGACCGGGCGGCGGCGGGGCTGGCGGGTTGGCAGAGCGGGCCGGCGCTGCGCGAGTGCTCGGCGGCCTGGAGGACGCTGCTCGACGGGCTCGCCGAGGACATGAAGGCGGCGGGCGGCAATCTGATCGCCACCGCGCACAACTACCGCGACAGCGACCGCTCGATGGCCGGGACCGGGGTGGCACAGGGCGGCGGCGACCCGTTCAACACCGAGGTCCGGCAGTCGACCGGGGTTCACGCCATCGACTGACCACCTGCCAGCACCGGCCGCTCGGTGGTGCGGAGGGTGTCGTACGCGGGGTCGATGGTGCCGAAGAGCCGGTCCCACACGGTGGTGTAGAAACCCAGGTTGACCGCGGGGTCGGCGTGGTGGCCGGCGTGGAACATCGGCAGTGCGACCCAGCGGAACACCGCGCGCTGCCGGACGCGAGCGGGGAACGGCTCGACGCCGAGGTGTCCGAGCAGGCCGAAGACCAGGTTGACGCCGATGTACCCGAGCAGCGCGGCCGCGGAGATCTCGCGCACGCAGAGGACCGCGAGCCAGGCGCCGCCGAAGCCCAGCACCTCCAGCGGGTGCAGCACGAAGAGGGTGGCCGGGCGCGGGTCGGGGTAGCCGTGGTGGAGTTCGTGGGCCAGCCGGTAGAGCCGGCGGCGGTGGGCCAGCCAGTGGCCGCCGTACATCAGGCCGTCCATCACCAGGGTGAACACCAACAGGTCGGCGAGGGCGGGCAGCCCGGCGCCACCGTTCAGCCTGATCCAGCCGGCCTGCCAGAGCAGCCAGCCCGCGACGCCGACGGCGGAGTTGAGCAGCACGGCGACGGCCGCCAGCAGTACTTCGCGCCGGTCGGGCGGCGGGGGCGGCGGCGTCACCCGCCGTCGCTCGCCGTACCGCCGGACCAGCAGCCCGCCGCCGAGCAGGGCCACGACGAGGAGCCCGAGGTTGGCGGCCAGCGCTCCGGCCGACACCTCCGCCAGGTCCAACCGGGCCGCCCGGGCAAGCAGTCCGTCCAGCACCGCACCCACCCCCCAACACCCGCGCCCGACAGGGCGCTTACCCGGGCCGGCCGTCCCGCCGACGCGTTCGGCCGACGAAGTCCAGCACCAGGCAGTCCTCCACCGGCCGGTAGCCGATCTGCTGGTAGATCGAGTTGCTGGTCGGGTTGGCCAGGTCGGTGTAGAGCAGCACCTCGGCCGCGCCCTGGGCGAGGGCGGCTGCCGAGGCGGCCGCCGTGACTCCGCTGGCGTAGCCGCGTCCGCGCGCCTCGACCGGAGTGTAGACCGGGCCGATCCGGGACATGCCGGCGATCACCGGGCTGTTGCCGGCCATCGCGACCGGGCGGTCCTCGTCCTCCCAGACGTGGAGCAGGCCGCCGGCGATCCGATCGTCCACCGCGCCCGGGACGTTGGGGAGTTCGACGCCCGTCTCGGTCAGGAACGCCTCGTACCAGCGGATCAGCAGGTCGCGGTCCCCCGGGGCGGCGACCCGGTGGCGGCCGGCCGGCGGGCGCGGCGGGGCGGTCAACTCTCCGAGCCGGTAGAGCCGTTCGCTGGAGCGGACGGAGTCGCCGACGCCGGTGGCGGCCTGCCAGGCGGCGGAGAAGGCCCGGACCGCCGCCTCCCCGCCGGACACCCCGGTGATCTCGGTGAACTCCGCTCCGGCCGCGGCCAGTTCGGTGGCGAGCGCGGCGGCCGCCCGCTCCGGCATCGCGCTCAGCCGTGGGGCGAACGGCGGTGTCTGCAGGAAGGCGCCCTCGACCGGTCCGCCGGGCTCGCGGCGCCACCAGCCGAAGACCGGCGCCGCGTCCCCGAACACGTGCGGCCCGCGCTTGGCCAGCCGGTCCGCCACCGTGAGGAGCACGGTGTTCTCGGCCGGCCGGGCGCCGAGGAAGCCGTCGGCGTGGGTGTGGAAGTCGTCGAGGGACGTGCTCAAGGTCCAGGCCATGGCCGATTCTCGCCCGCCCACCGCTGCGGGCACCAACGGTTTACCGGGGTGTCCGGCCAGCGGGCCCCGGGGATCCCGGGGGTCGCCCGGGCCCCGGAGGCCCCGGGTCACCCCAGGTCCGTCCGGGCTCCCAGTCGTTCGGCCAGCACCGCCGGATCGGTGGTCGGCGCGTCACAGGCGAAGTGCCGGCAGACGTAGGCGGCGGGCGCCCCGCCCACCAGCGGCCGGTCGGCCAGCAGCGGCACCTCGGCCGCCGCCTCGGAGCCACCGTCCGCCGCCTCCCCGGAGTCCCCGGTCGCCGCCTCCCCGGAGTCCCCGGTCGCCGCCTCCCCGGAGCCACCGGCCGCCGCGTCCGCGGGCCCGCCGAGCGCGACCACCGCGCCGGGCGCCGTCCCCAGCAGCGCCACCCGGTGCAGCGCGGCCGTCGCCGGCTCCCCGGCGGGGCCGACCACGGCGACCTCGCGCGGCCCGTCCGCCAGCGCCTCGGCGACGGCCAGCCCCCAGCCGATGAACCGCGGCGCCCGGCTGGCCAGCGCCCCGACGATGCCGAGCGCCCGCTCGGCGGCGGTGCGGTGGCGCGCCGAACCGGTGTACGCGGCATAGCTGAGCAGGGCGCCCGCGGCGGCCGTCCAGCCGGACGGGGTGGCGTTGTCGGTCGGGTCCTGGGGCCGCCGGATCAGTTCCTCGGCGTCGTCGGCGGTGTCGTACAGCGCGCCGGACGCCTCGTCGGCGAAGTGCTTGAGCACGGTGTCCAGCAGCCCGCCGGCCAGTTGGAGCCAGGACGCCTCGCCGGTGACGGCGTACAGCGCGAGGAAGCCCTCGGCGGTGTCGGCGTAGTCCTCCAGGACGCCGGCGTTGGCGCCCGCCCGGCCGTCCCGGGAGGTGCGCAGCAGCCGGCCGTCGGCGGTGAGGTGGACGGCGAGCAGCAGGTCGGCGGCGCGCTCGGCGGCCTCGACCAGGTCGGGGCGGTCCAGCAGGGCGCCGGTCTCGGCGAGCGCGGCGATGGCGAGGCCGTTCCAGGCGGCGACCACCTTGTCGTCCCGGGCGGGTGCCGGGCGTCCGGCCCGGGCCTCGAACAGCTTCGCCCGGATCCGCTCGGCGGCCTCGGGGTCCTCCGCGTCACGCGGCAGCTGCAGCACCGAGGCCCCGTGCTCGAACGTGCCCGCCGCCGTCACCTCGTACAGCTCGGCCGCGAGCACGCCGTCCGCCTCTCCCAGCACCTCGGCGAGCTGCGCCGGCGTCCAGGCGTAGTACGCGCCCTCGGCCGGCTTCCCGGTCTCCGGGTCCGGGCTGTCCGCGTCCAGGGCCGAGGCGAACGCGCCTTCCGGGGTGCGCAGTTCGCGCAGCAGGAAGTCGGCGGTGGAGAGCGCCACCCGCCGGGCGAGCGGGGAGCCGGTGGCCCGCCACAGGTGCAGGTAGACGCGGAGCAGCAGCGCGTTGTCGTACAGCATCTTCTCGAAGTGCGGCACCACCCAGCCGGCGTCCACCGCGTACCGGGCGAAGCCGCCGCCGAGCTGGTCGTGGATGCCGCCGCGGGCCATCGCCTCGGCGGTCCGGACGGCCATCTCCAGGGCCGCCTCCGAGCCGGTGCGGGCGTGGTGGCGGAGCAGGAACTCGACCGCCATGGACGGCGGGAACTTGGGCGCGCCGCCGAAGCCGCCGCGCCGGGCGTCGAAGTCCCGGCTGAGCGCGACCAGCGCCTGGTGCAGGTCGGCCTCGCCGGGCGGCTGGTGGACCCCGCCGCCGACCGCGTACACCGAGGCCCGTTCGGCCAGGTCGGCGCGGATCCGGCCGGCGACCTCGCCGACCTCGTTCCGGCGGTCGCGCCAGGCGGCGTCGACGCCTTCGAGGACCTGCCGGAAGGACGGCATGCCGTGCCGGGGCTCCGGCGGGAAGTACGTCCCGAAGTAGAACGGGTCCTTGTCGGGGGTCAGGAAGACCGTCATCGGCCAGCCGCCCTGCCCGGTCGCCGCCTGCACCGCCTCCATGTAGACGGCGTCGACGTCCGGCCGCTCCTCGCGGTCGACCTTGACCGCCACGAACCGCTCGTTGAGGTAGCCGGCCACCCCGGCGTCCTCGAAGGACTCGTGCGCCATGACGTGGCACCAGTGGCAGGCCGCGTAGCCGACGGACAGCAGCACCGGCACCCCCCGCCGGTGTGCCTCCTCGAACGCCTCGGGGCCCCACGGCCACCAGTCCACCGGGTTGTCGGCATGCTGCAGCAGGTAGGGCGAGGTCGCGTCCGCGAGACGGTTCGGCATGCCCCCATCCTCGCGCATCGGCGCGCGGGCGGGGGCGCCGTCTCACTCCTTCGGAGTCTCCGGCTCCTCGACGAAGTCGACGCGCTTGAACTGCTTGTTCATCGACTTGGCCAGGAACCAGGTGGCCACGCCGAGGGCGGCGAAGACGACGAAGCCCAGCAGGCCGGGGGTCACCTTGGTCTCGTCGAGGGCGAGCTCGGCGGCGAGGTGGGTGAGGTTCACGGGGGCGCTCATATCTCTATGGTGGCCCGGCTCACGGGGAGCCGGGCCATCGGGGGGTGGTTCAGTCGCGCGTGTCGGCGGCCTCGGCCGCCAGGCTGGGGGTGCGCAGGCCGGCGAACAGGTCGTCCTCCGGCAGGTCCCCGTCGATCAGGGTGCGGGCGAGCTCGTAGTCCTCGGTCGGCCAGACCTCGCGCTGGATGTCGAGCGGGACGCGGAACCAGGGGCCGTCCGGGTCGATCTGGGTGGCGTGCGCGATCAGCGCCCGGTCCCGGGTCTCGAACCAGTCGTCGCAGCGGACCCGGGTGGTGATCTCGCGCTCCTTGCGGCCGCTCTTCTCCCAGCCCGCGATCCACTCGCCGTACGGGGACTCCAGTCCGTGCTCGGTGAGGTACCCGTGCAGCGCGCGGATCCGGCCCATCGGGAAGCCGTGGTTGTAGTAGAGCTTCAGCGGCTGCCAGGGCTCGCCGGCGTCCGGGTAGGCGTCCGGGTCGCCGGCGGCGTCGAAGGCCAGCATGGTGATCTTGTGGGTCATGATGTGGTCCGGGTGCGGGTACCCGCCGTTCTCGTCGTAGGTCGTGATGACCTGCGGCTTGAACTCGCGGATCAGCCGGACCAGCGGCTCGGCCGCCTCCTTGACGTCCTGCAGGGCGAAACAGCCCTCGGGCAGCGGCGGCAGCGGGTCGCCCTCGGGCAGGCCCGAGTCGACGAAGCCCAGCCAGGCCTGCTTGATCCCGAGGATCGCCCGGGCCGCGTCCATCTCCTTGCGCCGGACCTCGTGGATGTTCTCCTCGATCTCCGGCTTCCCCTGCAGCTTCGGGTTGAGGACCGAACCGCGTTCTCCCCCGGTGCAGGTGGCCACGAGCACGTCCACTCCCTGGTCGACGTACATGGCCATGGTGGCGGCGCCCTTGCTGGACTCGTCGTCCGGGTGGGCGTGCACCGCCATCAGTCGCAACTGCTCAGTCAACGCGTGCGTTCCTTCCACAATGTCTGGGCCTCCCGCGAAGCCGGTCTGCCCACCGTCTGAGCCGCTCGTTCGGTAGCCGCTCGGTCAGGGACCGCGTCACCGCGGGACCGGCCGCCGGGCGTCGGCGGCACACCGCCGCCGCGCCGCCGACACGGCCGAGCCCCGCCCCCGCCGGACCGGCCGCGGGCGTGCCCCTCCTATAGTGACGGACTGGAGGAGCGTCGCATTCCCCGCACCACTCGCGCGGCCCTCCCCGGAGAGGACTGAGCCGCATGAGTGAGCGCGCAGCTACCACCGCCCCGCAGCCGCCCGAGGGGCGCTACGGCCGGCGGAGCGACCGCGAGGCGGACCGCCGGCTCAAGGTGGTCGGCGCGGTCTGCGGCGTGCTGGGGCTGGGCGTGCTGGCCTGGCTGGGCGGCTCGTACCTGATCCGCGAGACCACCATCAACGGCACCGTCCCCTCCTTCGAGGCGGTCTCGGACGGGGAGCTCAAGCTGCACCTGGCCGTCCGCAAGAGCGACGGCACCGCCGGCACCTGCACCGTCCGCTCGCAGGGCGAGAACGGCGCTGTGGTCGGGATGGCCGACTTCCCGGTACCGAAGGACGGCTCCAGCTACGACGCGGTCGTGAGCCTGCGGACGACCGCCCGCGGCACCACCGCCGAGCTGCTGGGCTGCACCCCCGCCGAGTAGCCGCGGGCGGCCCGGCCCGGGTATTCACTGGCGATCGCGGCCCGGGCGGGCGCATATTCGATCCGGGGAGCGGGAATCCGTAGGGAGTCCCGCGCACCCGTCCTGTACACCTTGGCGCAATGCCGACGTCAACGGCACGCCAACGACTCTCCCGCTTGTCGGCGGGAGTTGTTAGGCTCGTGGTTTCGCCCCTTCCGCACCAAGAGGTACGGGAGCGGGCGTTGCTTTGTAGTTACGACCGATATCACCACACCACCACCTGCTGACGACTCACACCCTCAGCACAGCCCCAGCACCTACGAGGAGCACCTGTGACCCAGACCAGCGAACACGTGACCTGGCTCACTCAGTCCGGCTACGACCAGCTCAAGGCCGAGCTGGACCACCTGACCGGCCCCTGGCGCATCGAGATCGCCCAGAAGATCGAGGCGGCGCGCGAAGAGGGTGACCTCAAGGAGAACGCCGGCTACCACGCGGCCAAGGAGGAGCAGGGCAAGTACGAGCTGCGCATCCGCCAGCTCACCCAGCTCCTGGAGCGGGCCAAGGTCGGCGAGGCCCCGGCGGACTCGGGTGTGGTGGCCCCGGGCATGGTCGTCACGGTCGCGTTCGACGGCGACGAGGACGACACCACGACCTTCCTGCTCGGCTCGCGCGAGATGGCCGGCAGCGACGACCTGGACGTCTACTCCCCGCAGTCGCCGCTGGGCCGCGCCATCGACGGCAAGAAGGTCGGCGACGAGGCCACGTACGAGCTGCCGAACGGCAAGCAGGCCTCGGTGACGATCACCGAGGTGAAGCCGCACAACGGCTGACCGGACGCACCGAGGGCGGCCGTGGAGTGCTCCACGGCCGCCCTCGCGCGTACCCGGCGCCGGGGCCCGGCCGGGTGCCGCGGCCGGGCGCCGGGGCCTCAGCCCACGGCGGAGCGGTACTTGCGCACCGACAGCCAGGAGAAGACCGCGGTGATCAGCACCGACCAGAGCACCGAGACCAGCTCGGCGTGCTGCATCGGCCAGGCGCTGTCCACCGGGCCGACCTGGTTGCCGAAGAGGTTGCGGCAGGCCTGCACGGTGGCGCTGAACGGGTTCCAGTAGGCGATCCCCTGCAGCCAGCCCGGCATCGAGCTGATCGGCACGAACGCGTTGGAGATGAAGGTCAGCGGGAAGAGCCAGATCAGCCCGGCCGAGGTGGCCGCCTCGGGGCTGCGCACCGAGAGGCCGATCAGCGCGCCGATCCAGGAGAAGGCGTAGCCGAGCAGGAGCAGCAGCCCGAACGCGGCCAGCGCCTCCAGCGCGCCCTCGTGGATCCGCCAGCCGACCGCCAGCGCGACCAGGGCCAGCACCACCAGCGTGAACGCGGTCTGGCAGAGGTCGGCCAGGGTGCGGCCGACCAGCACCGCCGAGCGGGCCATCGGCAGCGAGCGGAACCGGTCGACCAGTCCCTTGGTCATGTCCTCCGCGATCCCGGCGGAGGCGCCGGCGGTCGCGAAGGTCACGGTCTGGGCGAAGATGCCGGCCATCAGGAACTGGATGTAGGCGTCCGAGCTGGCCTGCGTGCCCGGGATCTGGATGGCCCCGCCCATCACGTACGAGAACAGCAGCACGAACATCACCGGCTGCATGAGCCCGAAGACCACGATCTCGGGTATCCGGGTCATCCGGCGCAGGTTGCGCTTGGCGACCACCCAGGAGTCGTGCAGGGTGGCCGCGACGCCCCGGCGCTGCTTGGGCATCGCCCCGCCGATGGCGTGCTCGGTGGCGGTCGTCATCTCACAGCTCCTTGCCGGCCGCGACGGCCTGCTTGTCCGGGCCGGGGCCGTCCCCGCCGTCCGCGCCGCCGTCCGCGGACCGTCCCTTGCCGCGGCCGCGGCCCCGGCCGCCCTTGCCGGCGGCGCCGTTCTCCTCCTCCTCGGCCTCGGTGACGTGGCCGGTGAGCGAGAGGAAGACGTCGTCCAGGGTCGGCCGGCGCAGGCCGATGTCGTCGATCTCGATCGAGCGGGCGTCCAGCTCGCGGATGGCGTCCGCGAGCACCCGGGCGCCGCCGCTGACCGGGACGGTGATCTTGCGGGTGTTCTTCTCCACGGCCGGCTCGCCCAGGGCGTAGCGGGCGAGCGCGGCGACCGCCTCGCCGACCAGGTCGGGTCGGTGCACGACGACCTCGATCCGCTCGCCGCCGATCTGCGCCTTGAGCTGGTCGGCGGTGCCGCGGGCGATCACCCTGCCGTGGTCGACCACGGCGATGTCGTGGGCGAGGCGGTCGGCCTCCTCCAGGTACTGGGTGGTGAGCAGCAGGGTGGTGCCCTGCTCCACCAGGGTCTCGATGACCTCCCAGAGCGCGAGCCGGTTGCGCGGGTCGAGGCCGGTGGTCGGCTCGTCCAGGAACATCACCGGCGGGCGGACGACCAGGGCGGCGGCGAGGTCGAGCCGGCGGCGCATGCCGCCGGAGTAGGTCTTGGCGGTGCGGTCCTTGGCCTCGGTGAGGTTGAACCACTCCAGCAGCTCCCGTGCGCGCGCCTTCGCGTCGCGGGCGCTCATCTGGTACAGCTCGCCGACCATCTGGAGGTTCTCGAAGCCGGTCAGGTACTCGTCGACGGCGGCGTACTGGCCGGAGAGGCCGATCAGGCTGCGGACCTGGTTCGGGTGGTTGAGGACGTCGACACCGGCGACCACCGCGCGGCCGGAGTCGGGGCGGAGCAGGGTGGTGAGGACCCGCACGGTGGTGGTCTTGCCGGCGCCGTTCGGGCCGAGCAGCCCGAGCACCGTGCCCTCGGGGACGTCCAGGCTGACGCCGTCCAGGGCTCGTACGTCGCCGAAGGTCTTCACCAGGTTCTCGGCTTGGATGGCTGGCGCCATGGCCTGCCTCATCTCCTCGAAACGGTATGGGCGATCTGTCCCACTCTGCCCCGGTTTCAGGCATGCGGGCGACTCGGTTTCCCGAGCACGGTGACAGAACGCGATGTATCGCGAGTCTTCCAGCACGCGATATATCGCGTCAAGGCTCGCGGCTCCGCCATGGTGACAGGGACCACTGACAGTCCGGGCGACCCGCGGGACACCGGAGGATCACCGCGACACCGGACGAACCGGGCCTCCGGAGGATCACCGCGACACCGGAGGCACCGGCCTCCGGAGGCACCGCGGCACCGCGGCACCGGAGGCACCGCGGCACCGGAGGATCACCGGGAAACGACGTACCCCGCGTCCCGCAGCTCACCGAGCACCGCCGCGCAGTGCTCCGGCCCCTTGGTCTCCAGGTGGAGGTCCACCTCCACCTCGGCCAGCCCCAGCTGCGGGTCGACCCGCACGTGCGCCACGTCCAGCACGTTGGCGTCCACCCGGGTCAGCACCCCGAGCAGGCCCGCCAGCGCCCCCGGCCGGTCCGCCAGCCGCACCCGCAGCGACAGGTAGCGGCCGGCCGCCGCCAGACCGTGCCGGAGCACCCGCTGCATCAGCTGCGGATCGATGTTGCCGCCGGAGAGCACCGCCACCACCGGGCCCTCGAAGGAGTCCGGCCGCTCCAGCAGCGCCGCCACCGGGCTGGCCCCGGCCGGCTCCACCACCAGCTTCAGCCGCTCCAGCCCCAGCAGCAGGGCGCGCGAGAGCGAGTCCTCGGAGACCGTGCGGACGCCGTCGGCCAGCTCGTTGATCACCTCGAACGGGATGTCCCCGGGCCGCCCGACCATGATCCCGTCGGCCATGGTGGCGAAGTGCTCCAGCGTCACCGGCCGCCCCGCCGCCAGCGAGGGCGGGTACGCGGCCGCGCCCGCCGCCTGCACCCCGATCACCCGCACGTCCGGGCGGAGCGGCTTCACCGCCGCCGCGATCCCGGCCAGCAGCCCGCCGCCGCCCACCCCGACCAGGATGGTGCGCACCTCCGGGCACTGCTCCAGGATCTCCAGGCCGACGGTGGCCTGGCCGGTGACCACGTCCCAGTGGTCGAAGGGGTGGATGAACACCGCGCCGGTCGCCTCCGAGTACCGCTGCGCGGCCTGCAGCGACTCGTCCACCGTCGCGCCGAGCAGCCGGACCTCGGCGCCGTACTCACGGGTGGCCGCGACCTTGGGCAGCGGCGCGCCGACCGGCATGAAGACCGTCGAGCGGACCCCGAGCAGCGAGGCGGCCAGCGCCACCCCCTGGGCGTGGTTCCCGGCGCTCGCCGCGACCACCCCGCCGGCCCGCTGCACCGGCGAGAGTCCCGCGATCCGCACGTACGCCCCGCGCAGCTTGAACGAGCCGGTGCGCTGGAGGTTCTCGCACTTCAGGTGGACCGGCGAGCCGGTCATCGCGGACAGGTGCCGGCTGCCCTCCATCGGTGTCACCCGGGCGACCCCGGCGAGCATCTTCTGGGCGCCGCGGACATCGTCGATGGTGATCGGCCAGCTGTGCATGGCGCCAGCCTAGGACTCCGGCGGGTGCACGCCGGGTTCAAACGGGGACCGACCGGGGATGTCGGCACTGTTCCCGGGCCCGCCCGGCCCGCGTACGCTGCTGGCCTGAGCCTCCGCACCGCACGACGATCGTGAGCCGCGATGACGACGACCTCGCCCCAGGCCACCGACCGCACCGACCCCGTGCACATCCAACTCCAGTACCAGCTCGCGGTGTTCGCCCGGCGGATGGAACAGGTCCGCAGCTCCGACGCGGTGGGTGCGCTGGACCGGGCCGCCTACCTGCTGCTCGACCGGCTGGAACGGCACGGGCCCGCCAACGTCAAGGCCCTGGCCGACGCGCTGGCCGTCGACTCCTCCACGGTCACCCGGCAGGTCGCCCCGCTCGTCGCGGCCGGCCTGGTCGGCCGGGTCCAGGACCCGGCCGACCGCCGCGCCGTCCGGCTCGCGCTGACCCCGCCCGGCGGCCACCGGCTGGCCGAAGTCCGGGCCGGGCGGTCGGAGTTGGCCCGCCGCCTGGTGGCCGACTGGCCGCCCGAGGAGCAGCGCGCGTTCTGCGCCCTGCTGGCCCGCTTCAACCACTCCATGGAGTCGTACACGGCGGGCCGGCAGAGCGCGTGACCGTCCGTCGACGTCAGCCGAGCGCCTGCGTGAGGTCGGCCAGCAGGTCGTCGATCGACTCGATGCCGACCGAGACGCGCACGAGGTCGGCGGGCACCTCCAGGGCGGAGCCCGCCACCGAGGCGTGGGTCATCCGGCCCGGGTGCTCGATCAGCGACTCGACGCCGCCCAGCGACTCACCGAGGGTGAACAGCCGCGCCCGGTTGCAGACCTCGACCGCCGCCTCCTCGCCGCCGTGGACGCGGAACGAGACCATGCCGCCGAACGCCTTCATCTGCTTGGCGGCGATGTCGTGGCCGGGGTGCTCGGGCAGGCCCGGGTAGAGCACCTGGCTCACCTTCGGGTGGCCCGCCAGCAGCTCGGCGACCTTCTCCGCGTTGGAGCTGTGCCGGTCCATCCGGACCCCGAGGGTCTTGATGCCGCGCATCACCAGCCAGGCGTCGAACGGCCCGGAGACCGCGCCCATCGCGTTCTGGTGGTACGCGACCTCCTCGCCGAGCCCGGCCTCGGCCAGCACCAGGGCGCCGCCGACGACGTCCGAGTGGCCGCCCATGTACTTGGTGGTGGAGTGCACGACGACGTCCGCGCCGAGCGCGATCGGCTGCTGCAGGTACGGGCTGGCGAAGGTGTTGTCGACGACCAGCAGCGCGCCGGCGCCGTGCGCGACGTCGGCGAGCGCGGCCAGGTCGGTGATGCCCAGCAGCGGGTTGGACGGGGTCTCCACCCAGACCGCGCGGGTGTTGGGGCGCAGCGCCTCGCGGACGGTCGACAGGTCCTGGGTGTTGGCGACGGAGAACTCGACGCCCCAGCGGGTCAGCACCTTGGCGAACAGCCGGAAGGTGCCGCCGTAGGCGTCGTTGGGGATGACGATGTGGTCGCCCGGCTTGAGGATCGTGCGCAGCAGGGTGTCCTCGGCGGCCAGGCCGGAGGCGAAGGCGAGCCCGCGCGCGCCGCCCTCCAGCGCCGCGAGGCACTCCTCGAGCGCGGTCCTGGTCGGGTTGGCGCTGCGGCTGTACTCGTAGCCGCCCCGCAGGCCGCCCACCCCGTCCTGCTTGTAGGTGGACACCTGGTAGATCGGCGTGACGACGGCCCCGGTCTGGGGGTCTGCTTCCTGACCCGCGTGGATGGCGAGGGTCTCGAAGCCCTGGGGAAGCTGGTGCTCGGTCATGGCTCTGAGGGTAGTGGGCGAACGCCGCCGAGCCCGCCCGAACCCGCACACCGCACGAAAGCCCAGGTGAACCACGGTGCGACCGGTCCCACCCGAGGGCTGCGATCCGCACCCGCCGCGCGCCCGTTCACCTGCGCCCCCGCCCGCCACGGCCGTCAAGGCCTGACCCGGCCCCCGAACCCGCGGCGCCGCCCGGCCCGCCACGGCCGCTCCCGGAATCCGGGGGCGGCCGTCCGCGTTTCAACCTGCGCCACCATTCCCGACCCGCTGGAGCAGGCCGTGCTGTTCAACCGCCACAAGACCTCGCTCGTCCCCGCCGACCGGGCGCTGCCCGGCCGGGAGGCGCCGGCCTTCGCACTGCGCGAGCCGCACACCGTGCTCGGCAACCCGCTCACCGGCCCGTACCCGGAGGGGCTGGAGGTGGCCGACTTCGGGATGGGCTGCTTCTGGGGCGCCGAGCGCACGTTCTGGCGGCTGCCCGGCGTCTGGACGACGCTGGTCGGCTACCAGGGCGGCCACACCCCCAACCCCACGTACGAGGAGGTGTGCAGCGGGCTGACCGGGCACACCGAGGCGGTCCGGGTGGTGTTCGACCCGGCGGTGATCCCGTACGAGCGGCTGCTGAAGACCTTCTGGGAGGCGCACGACCCGACCCAGGGCAACCGGCAGGGCAACGACGTCGGCACCCAGTACCGCTCCGCCGTCTACACCCACTCCCCCGCCCAGGCGGCGGCCGCCGTCGCCACCCGGGACGCCTTCCAGCCCGCCCTGACCGCGATCGGCCTGGGCCCGGTCACCACCGAGATCGCCCCGGCCGGGCCGTTCTACCCGGCCGAGCCGTACCACCAGCAGTACCTGTCCGACGCCAAGAACCCGAACGGCTACTGCGGCCTCGGCGGGACCGGCGCCAGCTGCCCGATCGGCGTCGCCCGCACCGAGGGCTGACGTCGCGCGGCGCCGCGGCTCCGGGCGCAGACTGAAGGAAACCGTCCGCCGGCCCCTGTCACCGATCGCGGGTGGCGGGGGGCCGACGCCGTCCCGAGGAGCAGCGATGGCCGGTCTCGTGCGCAAGAGCTTCGACGAACCCGAGGAGGTCCGCCCCTTCGAGGCGGGCATGGGCGAACTCCGCCTGGTCAACCAGGAGGGCGGCGCCGTCGGACGGGCGGTCTTCCAGCCCGGCTGGCAGTGGTCCAAGCACATCAAGCCGATCGCCGGCACCGACAGCTGTCAGTCCTCCCACATGGGGTACGTGCTCTCCGGCCGGATGAAGATCGTGATGGACGACGGCCAGGAGGCCGAGTTCGGCCCCGGGGACTTCATGATCTGCCCTCCGGGCCATGACGCCTGGGTGCTGGGCGACGAGCCCTGCGTCGCGCTCGACTGGCAGGGCTTCGTCGACTACGCGAAGCGCGACTGAGCCGCCCGCCACGGCGGCCCGAGGTCCGGCCGGCCCGCTCGGCCCCGACCGGACCTCGGTCCCGAGCGGCCCGGATCGCGCGGTCCGAGCGGGCCGCGCCGCCCGAGCGGCTCAGATCGCGCTGCCGGCCTTCCAGGCGGCCCAGCCCATGTTCCAGCCGTTCAGGCCGTTGGACGGCTCGACGGTCTTGTCGCCGGAGTTCACCACCTCCACCACGTCACCGACCATCGAGCTCTTGTAGAACGCGTAGCCGTCCAGGCCCTGGTCCTGGCCGCCCTTGGCGTCCCTGAGGCCGACGCAGCCGTGGCTGGTGTTCTGGCTGCCGAAGATCGACGACGGCGACCAGTAGTTGCCGTGGATGAAGGTGCCGGAGGTGGTGAGCCGCTGGGCGTGCGGCACGTCGGAGATGTCGTACTCGCTGCCGAGGCCAACGGTCTGCGAGTTCATCCGGGTCTGCTGGTACTGCTCGGAGATGACCATCCTGCCGCCCCAGGTGCGGTACTCGGGCGCACCGCCGGAGATCGCGTAGACGGCGCTGACCTGGCCGTCGGTGGTGACGGTGAGCTTCTTGGCGGCGAGGTCGGCGACGCTGGTCTGGGCGCGGCCGATGGTGAAGCGGACGTCCTTGGACTGGGTGCCGAAGACGCCCTTGGCGCCCTCGACGTCCTTGAGCCGGAGCTTGAGGGTGACCTTGGTGCCCTTGGCCCAGTACTCCTGCGGCCGGAAGTCGAGGCGGGTGCTGGAGAACCAGTGCCCGACGATCTCGACGCCCGGCTCGGCTATGACGGTGATCGCCTGCTGGACGGCCCTGCGGTCGGTGACCGGCTTGCTGAAGTTGATCGAGACCGGCATGCCGACGCCGACCACGGAGCCGTCCTCGGGGGTGAAGTAGCCGACGAAGGTGGTGGCGGGGGTCGCCGTGGTGAACGTGGCGTTGGCGACCGCCTCCAGCCCGTCCTTGTCGGTGGCGGAGGCGACGACGGTGTACTTGGTGCCGCTGGCCGGGGCGGTGGCCGAGGTCCAGCTGCTGCCGTCCGCGGCGAGTTCGCCGGCCAGCGCCTTGCCGGTGGAGTCGGTGACCTTGACCGAGCCGAGGGTGCCGCCGGTGACGGTGACCCTGACCGGGTCGCTGAAGCTGGCGGCGGTGGCGCCGTCGGCGGGGGTGACGGTGATGACGGCCACCGAGGTCCTCGGCGAGCCGCTCGCGCCGCCGGACGCGGCGTCGGTGCCCGGGGTGCCGGCGCCGCCGCTCTCGGCGCCCTTGGTGTCGTTGCAGGCCGCCAGCAGCAGGACCGGGGCCCCGATCAGCCCGGCCAGCACGCCGCGCCGGCTCCAGTTGCTCCCGGCCGCCCGGCCCTGACCGTCCCGTGTCGTCACGTCGCGCTCTCCCTGCAGATCATCCGGGCATTACGGATACGGAAACGCAAATTGCCCCTTCACGGTTCCATCACCAACGGGAATCGATCGTATGAGATGACCCAACTTCCTACCAAATATGGACAAACGCCCGATCTGCGGGAAGCAGACCGGGCGTTGACCCACCGCGACGGGCGGTGGCGGCGGGGCGGCGACTACTCGGCGGACTCCTCCACCGTGTACTCGTCCCAGCCCTCGCCCTCGGGGTCGAACTCGGTCTGCGCGGACTCCCAGGTCGCCGAGGCGAGCTCGACGCCCGGGACGTCGCCGAGCAGCGCGACCGGGTCGATGAAGTGGGCGAGCGAACCCGACGGGTCCACCTCGATGGCCTCGACGGACTGGGCGCGCTCCTCGTCGTCGAGGTACTCGTCGTCGGCCACCTGCTGGAGGGCCGCCGCCTTGAGCGCCCCCTCGTCGGTGATCTCGGCGATGAGCTCGATGCTGAGCCGGACGTAGCGCGGGGCGTCCTGGCCGGTCGTTTCAGTGCTGGTCATGCGTGCGAGCGTACGGGAAACGGGCAACGGGAAGGGCCGGCCCCTCCGAGGAGGGGCCGGCCCGCCGTCTCCGCCGGGGCTCCCCCACCCGGGAGCCGCGGAGACGCGCCAAGCGGCGCGATGGTCCCGCGGGAGCCGCCGCACCCTGTCGACCGGCCGGAGCCGGACAGGGGCGGGACGACGGCGCCCCCCGCGGTGGGCCCTCCCGCCCGGTGCCGGGCGGGGAGGGAGGACACGGCCGGCCGGGTCAGGGCCGTCCGGTGTGTCCGGAGACGACCGCGGTCGCCGGGGAGCCGCTCCCGGACGGTTGCCGTCGCCTCACTCGGCGTCTTGCCGTGCTCACCACGATGACGCACGGTTGTTAACCACGTGCTGCGCGCAGGTGACGCCGGTGTACCACTTCGTTCGCGGACGGATCCTCAGCCTCCCCCGCGGGTGGCCGGGGTGAGCCGGCCTCAGTGCGCGGCGCGGGCGGTGAGGTAGCCGAGCAGGTCCTGGCGGGTGACGATGCCCTGCGGCTTGCCCTCCACCAGCACCACCGCGGCGTCGGCCTTCTCCAGCACGGTCATCAGGTTGGTGACCGTCTCGCCCGAGCCGACCACCGGCAGCGGCTTGGACATCACCTTGTCCAGCGTGTCGGTCAGCTGGATCTCGTTCGAGAAGACGCCCTCCAGCAGCAGCTTCTCGACCACCGAGCCGATCACCTCGCCGGCCATGATGTCGGGGTGCCCGGCGCCCGGGGAGACCACCGGCATCTGCGACACGCCGTACTCGCGCAGCACGCGCACCGCCTCGGCGACGGTCTCGTTCGGGTGCATGTGGACGAACTGCGGGATGCCCTCGTGCTCGATGGCGTCCTTGCGGGCCAGCACCTCGCCGATGTGCGCCTCGTCGGTGGCGGACGGCAGGAAGCCGTAGTCGGCCATCCAGTCGTCGTTGAAGATCTTGGACAGGTAGCCGCGGCCGCCGTCCGGCAGCAGCACGACCACGACGTCGTCCGGGCCGAGCCTGCGGGCGACCTCCAGCGCGGCCACCACGGCCATCCCGCAGGAGCCGCCGACCAGCAGGCCCTCCTCCTTGGCGAGGCGGCGGGTCATCTGGAACGAGTCCTTGTCGGAGACGGCGACGATCTCGTCCGCGACGTCGCGGTCGTAGGCGGTCGGCCAGAAGTCCTCACCGACGCCCTCGACCAGGTACGGCCGGCCGGTGCCGCCCGAGTAGACCGAGCCCTCCGGGTCGGCGCCGATCACCTGGACCTTGCCGCCGGAGACCTCCTTCAGATAGTTGCCGGTGCCGGAGATGGTGCCGCCGGTGCCGACGCCGGCCACGAAGTGGGTGATCTTCCCCTCGGTCTGCTCCCACAGCTCCGGGCCGGTGGAGTAGTAGTGCGAGGCGGGGTTCTCCGGGTTGGAGTACTGGTCCGGCTTCCAGGCGTTGGGCGTCTCGCGGACCAGGCGATCGGAGACGTTGTAGTAGGAGTCCGGGTGCTCCGGGGCGACGGCGGTCGGACAGACGACCACCTCGGCGCCGTACGCGCGCAGCGTGTTGATCTTGTCGGTGGACACCTTGTCCGGGCAGACGAAGATGCACTTGTAGCCCTTCTGCTGGGCCACGATCGCCAGGCCGACGCCGGTGTTGCCGGAGGTCGGCTCGACGATGGTGCCGCCGGGCTTCAGCGCGCCCGAGGCCTCGGCGGCCTCGATCATGCGCATCGCGATCCGGTCCTTCACCGAGCCGCCGGGGTTGAAGTACTCGACCTTCGCCAGCACTGTCGCGCTGATGCCCTCGGTGACCTTGTTCAGCTTGACCAGCGGCGTGTTGCCGACCAGGTCGATGATGGAGTTGTGGTACCGCACGGGGGTCCTCCCGGTCTGTGGGCATGCGAGTGCTTTCGGTACTGCAAAGCCTAGGCCGTGCCACGGGCCCCAGCCCGCCCTCTCGCCACACCCACCCCCCTGGCGAGCTCCCCGGCCCTCCCCCGCAGGCTCCCCGTCATGCCCGCGAAACCTCACCACCCCCTTGCCCGCACCGCCCCCGGCGCACGGAG
>NZ_JBHXTG010000036.1:0-6139 GCF_042677465.1 Kitasatospora sp. NPDC127111 | reverse complement strand
CCGCAGGCTCCCCGTCATGCCCGCGAAACCTCACCACCCCCTTGCCCGCACCGCCCCCGGCGCACGGATGGCCCACCGCGGTCGTAGCGCGCCGCCAACGCGGGTAAAGGGGGTGTACAGGTGCACTGGAGAGGCCCCGTCGGGGCGGCACGAGGACGTGAAGGGGGCACCGGATGCCAGGGGCACAGGAGTCGCGGGCCCGGGTGGCCCGCCGGATCGCCACCGCGGCGGCGTACGGCGGCGGGGGGCTCGGCCTGCTGGGGGTGGGCCTGGTCGGCCTGCTGCTGACCGAGAGCAAGCTCGCCATCCAGGCCATCGGCATCCTGGAGGGCGACCCGCCCAAGGCCGACGACGTCTACGGCGAGGCCTTCACCGACGGCGCCGACCCGCAGCCGCCGCTCGTCCTGGCCTTCCTCGGCGACTCCACCGCCGCCGGCCTCGGCGTGCTGCGGGCCCGCGAGACCCCGGGCGCGCTGCTCGCCGCGGGCGTGGCCTCGGTGGCCGAGCGGCCGGTCCGGCTGGTGAACGTGGCCCGTTCCGGCGGGCGCTCCGCCGATCTCTCCGGCCAGCTGGAGCTGGCCCTCCGGCACCGCCCCGACATCGCCGTGATCATGGTCGGCGCCAACGACGTCACCCGGCACAGCCCGGCCCAGCTCGCGGTGCGCCAGCTCGGCGAGGCGGTCGCGGCGCTGCGCGCCAACGGCTGCGAGGTGGTGGTCGGCACCTGCCCGGACCTCGGCACGATCAAGCCGGTGCGCCCGCCGCTGCGCTGGGTGGCCCGGCGGCTGAGCCGGCAGCTGGCGGCCGCGCAGACGATCGCCGTGGTGGAGTCGGGCGGCCGGACGGTGTCGCTCGGCTCGCTGCTCGGGCCCGAGTTCGCGGCGCGTCCGGAGATGTTCGCCGCCGACCGCTACCACCCGTCCGCCCAGGGCTACGCGACGGCGGCGATGGCCGTGCTGCCCTCGCTCTGCGCCGTGCTCGGCATCTGGCCCGAGGAGGAGCGGCCGGCCGGGCCGGTGCCGGGCGAGGCGGTGCTGCCGGTGGCGGTGGCCGCGGCGGCCGCGGCCGGCCGGTCCGGGACCGAGGTGACGGCGGTGGGCGCCGAGGGCACGATCCGGCGCTGGGCCCTTCTGCGGCACCGGCTGCGGATCGGTCTGCCCGCCGCCTGGACGGTGGAGGCGGGCGCGGCGGGACCTGCGACGGAGCCCGCAGCGGAGCCTGCGGCGGAACCCGCGTCGGAACCCGCGGCGGGGGACGGGAATACGTCGGCCAGCTCACACGCTGGGGCGGGTGACGCCTGATCTACCAGGCGGTAACTTTCCTCCCGGACGTCCGCGTCCGACCGGCCCCGGCCGGGCGGCCGCCCGGGCGCCCCAGCCCGAAGGACAGTCCGAAGGTCACCCAGCGAGGAGCCCGCCATGCCCGAAGCCGTCATCGTCAGCGCCGCCCGTTCGCCGATCGGCCGGGCCTTCAAGGGCTCGCTCAAGGACGTCCGCCCGGACGACCTGACCGCGCACATCATCCAGGCCGCGCTCGCCAAGGTGCCGCAGCTGGACCCGCGCGAGATCGACGACCTGATGCTGGGCTGCGGCCTGCCCGGCGGCGAGCAGGGCCACAACCTGGCCCGCATCGTGGCCGTCCAGATGGGCATGGACTACCTGCCGGGCGCCACCATCACCCGCTACTGCTCCTCCTCGCTGCAGACCACCCGCATGGCGCTGCACGCGATCAAGGCCGGCGAGGGCGACGTCTTCATCTCGGCCGGCGTCGAGACCGTCTCGCGCAGCGTCAACGGCACCTCGGACGGCATGCCGGGCACCATGAACCCGCTGTTCGACGAGGCCCAGGCCCGCACCGCCAAGCGCGCCGAGGAGGGCGGCGGCGAGTGGCACGACCCGCGCGAGGACGGCCTGCTGCCGGACGCCTACATCGCGATGGGCCAGACCGCGGAGAACCTGGCCGCGCTCAAGGGCATCACCCGCGCCGAGCAGGACGAGTTCGGCGTCCGCTCGCAGAACCTCGCCGAGGCCGCCATCAAGGCCGGCTTCTGGGAGCGCGAGATCACCCCGGTCACGCTGCCGGACGGCACCGTGGTCAGCACCGACGACGGCCCGCGCGCCGGTGTGACCCTGGAGGGCGTGTCCGGCCTGAAGCCGGTGTTCCGCCCGGACGGCACGGTGACCGCCGGTAACTGCTGCCCGCTGAACGACGGCGCCGCGGCCCTGGTCATCATGTCCGACACCAAGGCCCGTGAGCTGGGCATCACCCCGCTCGCCCGGGTGGTCTCCACCGGCGTCAGCGCCCTCTCCCCCGAGATCATGGGCTACGGCCCGGTCGAGGCCTCCAAGCAGGCGCTGAAGCGCGCCGGGCTGTCCATCGGCGACATCGACCTGGTCGAGATCAACGAGGCCTTCGCCGCGCAGGTCATCCCGTCCTACCGCGACCTGGGCATCGACCTCGACCGCCTGAACGTCAACGGCGGCGCCATCGCGGTCGGCCACCCCTTCGGCATGACCGGCGCCCGGATCACCACCACCCTGATCAACTCCCTGCAGTGGCACGACAAGCAGTTCGGCCTGGAGACCATGTGCGTCGGCGGCGGCCAGGGCATGGCGATGGTCATCGAGCGCCTCAGCTGACCCACGGCGCCTCCCGGGGGCGCGGCCCCCGGGATGTCAATCCCGGGCGGTTCGGACCACCCATTTGGAGTGACGCAGCGTAATTGAGGGCCGGATCACACCGAGAGGTCGATCCGGCCCTCTTTTCTTTCGGATCCGGACCGGAAATCGACAGTGCGGAGCGGATCAACTCCGCTGCGTAGAACGGTGTTACCTAACAATTTGGGGACAAGAGCGAAAGTCACGGACAAATTAGACATTCGCCACTGCGGTAACAGCCCCGCATGCGGCAGTGTGGAGACGTAACCCCGTTCCACTCCTCCCTAGGAGTACGTTCCGTGAGCGCCGTCTACACCATCCTGCTGCTGGTCCTGATCGCCGTGTCGGCCGCCGTGCTGCTCCACCTCCGGGGACTCTCCCGCCGGCTGGACGCGCAGGCCGCGGCCGCCGCCACGCCCGCACCCGTCGACGAGGCCGCGATACGCCGCGCCGTCGCCGAGGCGCTCGCCGCCGACCGCGAGCGGGAGATCACCGAGGCCCGGGCCTTCTGGGCCGAGCAGGAGGCCCGCGCGGCCGAGGACGCGCCGCTGTTCGACTCCCCGTTCGCGAGCGTGCTCGGCACCACCGACGAGTGGCCGCTCTTCTTCCCCCGGCCCACCGGGCCGCAGGACGCCGCCGACAACGCCGGGACCATGGACCCGGAGTTCGGCGAGGCGCTGCGCTCCGCGCTGGAGGACCTGATCAACGAGGGCGGCATCGGCCCGGCCGCCGAGCCCGGCACCGAGGGCGGCGCCCCGCTGCGCCCCGGCCACCCCGCCGGGCACCCGGCCGGCCACCCGGCCGCCGAGCACGGCGGTGACGCCCGGGCCCGGCGCGAGGCCGACCTGCTGGCCACCGGCCTGGAGGCGGGGCTGCTGGACGCCGAGCCGGCCGTCCAGGAGGCGCCGGCGGCCGCTCCCGACCCGCGCCGCCACCCCTCGCACCCCGACTTCGTGCCCAGCCAGACCCCGTCCCGCGAGTGGACCGACACCCGGCTGACCGCGCTCGCCGAGGACCGCGTCGCCCTGGTGGACGTCCGCCCCGGCCCGCTCGGCACGCTGGACGTGTACGCCTTCGCCGACGGCACCACGCTCTGCGTCGCCCCCGGCGACCGCGAGGCCGCGTACCGGCTGATCGACGCCGTCCGGGCCGGCGAGGACGTCCGGCTGCTCGGCGGCTCGCGGTTCTCCGGCTCGTACTCGCTGACCTTCTCCACCGACGAGGACGCCGTCTACGTGCTCGCCGACCGGGTGGTCGCCAGCATCTGACGACCACCGCCGCTCGCGAAGGCCGGCCGGATCAGGGGGTTACCGATCCGGCCGGCCTTCGACGTGTCCGGCCCCGACTCCGGCCCCCGGGTCCGGCACCGACCCCGCGCCCGAGCCCGAGCCCGAGCTCGTGTCCGTGTCCGAGCCCGAGCCCGTGTCGGCACCCGCGCCTACGCGCAGAGCGCCGCGGTCTCGCCCACCGCCGCCACCGCCCCGGCCAGCACCGCGGTCACCTCGTCGTCCTCGGGCAGCGCCGCGAGCGCGGCCGCCAGGTCGTGCCCGGCGACGGCCAACTGGTCCCCCACCGCGAACGCCCCGGCGTCGGGGAACTCCCGCGCCGGCCCGCCCTCCGCCTCCAGCGCCAGCGCGGCCAGCCGCCGGGCCAGCGCCAACGCGGCCGCCGCCCGCGACCCGTACCCGGGCACGGCGCCCAGCAGCTTGCTCTGCGGCATCGAGCGGAAACGATCCGCCAGGGCGTCGACGGCTTCGACCAGGGGCTGTGCATCAGGCATGCCGTGAGCCTAACCAAAAGCCGCCGGGCCCCGGAGCGGAGCGCTCCGGGGCCCGGCGGCGGTGCACCGACGACACGGTGATCAGTCGTCGCCGCGCAGGCTCGCGATCAGCCGCAGCATCTCGATGTAGATCCAGACCAGCGACAGGGTGAGCCCGAAGGCGGCCCGCCAGGCCTCCTTCTGCGGCGCGCCCTGGGCGATCGCCCGCTCGATCTCGTTGAAGTCCAGCGTCAGGTAGAAGGCGCCGATGGCGATGCCGATCAGACCGACAGCGACGCCCAGCGGACCCGCCCACAGGTTCAGGCCGGAGCCGAACATCCCCGCGAGCACGTTGACCATCAGCAGGACCGCGAAGCCCAGGCCGATCGCGATGCCGATCCGGGTGTACCGGGGGGTGACCCGGATCCGGCCGGACTTGTACGCGAACAGCATCGCGCCGAACACCGCCGCCGTCCCCAGCACCGCCTGGATCGCGATGCCCGGCCAGATGGTGTTCAGGACGTGCGTCACCGCACCGATCGCGAAGCCCTCCAGGGCCGCGTACAGCAGGATCAGCGGCGGGCTGACGTTCGGCTTGAAGGTGATGACCAGGCCGACCACGAACGCGATCAGCGAGGCGGCGCCGGCGAAACCGAAGTTCCGCGCCGGCAGCGCGAACCAGGCCAGCGCGCCGAAGGCGACCAGGGTGAGCAGCGTCATCGCGGTGCGCGCGACCACGTCGTCGAGCGTCATCCGCCCGGTCGCCAGCGGACCGGCGGACGGCGCGCGGTACATCTCGACCAGCTGGTCGTCCGTCAGCGGCACCTGGCCCGGCACCTGCTGGGCGTAGGGGTTGTTGCCGTACGGGTTGTCGCCGTACGGGTTGCCGGCGTGCGGGCTCCCGGCCTGCGGGGTGCCGAAACCCGCGTAGCCGGGCTCGCGGGTGAACGACCCCTCCCGCGAGAAGACCGGGTTGCTGCTTCTCATTGCTCATTCCCTCCGTGGCGGCACTGCACCGCCCGAACGACAAGGGTAATGGCTTGGCAAAAGAATGGGGATACGCCGCGAGGAGGATCCGGTGGACGACGCCCTGCGGGGGCGCCGGATTCGGCGCCCCCGCAGGGTCGATAGGTGCCCGGAGCCGGACTCGAACCGGCACGGCCTCACGGCCAAGCAGTTTTAAGCTGCCCGTGTCTGCGTTCCACCATCCGGGCGTCCTGTGGAGCAGCCCCGGTGATGGTTCGGAGGCGATGTGCTCCACCTTCACCCGGGCCACCCCTGAGCCTAGTCGCCCACATCGCCCTTTCGCATGTTCCCAGCCGGGGAAGTTGTCATGTTTCCTTGCCATCTGACGAACAGTTCGTGATTTGGCCACCCAAAGGCACGCGATCCGGCCACCGGGGTTCCGCTCAGGGTCGGTGTCATACCGGAGGAGGAGGGCGTCACCTGCGCGTACGCCCAGCGGTGGTCGGGCCAACCGTCCGGCGGAGCGACGAACGCCGCGATCACGTGGCGGAGCATGGAGGTACGGCCGGATGCCCCTGGGACCGGCCGTCCGACGACCTCCCGCCGCCTCCGGCGCCTCCCGCAGCCCGCGACCCCAAGGAGCACCCCCGTGACCACGTCGACCGCAACCGCCGTCCGCACCGGCCGGGCGGCCGCCCGCGCCACCGGCCTGAACAAGGTCTACGGGGAGGGGGAGACCCGCGTCGTCGCCCTCGAC
>NZ_JBHXTG010000035.1:0-81556 GCF_042677465.1 Kitasatospora sp. NPDC127111 | reverse complement strand
CTCCCCGGGGCCCGGCCGCCGCCGTACACCGCAGTACCGCCGCCGTACCGCCGCCGTCACGGGGCTCCGGCTCAGCGCCCGGCCGGCTCGTCGAGCGTGTCCTCGACCGGACGGCGCGGGGTGGCGGCGCCGGGCGGGCCGTAGCCGACGCGCAGGATCAGCTGCACGTAGCCGGGTCCCTCGGCCGGGTCGCGCAGCACCAGGCGGAGATCGGGCCACTCGACGGGCTGGTGCCAGACGGTCAGGCGGATGCCGTGCACGGTGGCCAGCAGCCAGACGCGTTCCAGCGCCTGACCGGTGCGCAGCCAGTCGGCGGGGTGGTCGGCGGCGGTGGTGAGGGTGCAGAGCTGCGGCAGCGCCTCGAAGCGCTCCGCCGGCTGGGCGGGTGCGTCCCGGTACGGCGGGCGGCCGGCGTACTCGCGCATCGGGACGCGCGCGTCGCGGTCCCGGGCGCCGAGGGCGGCGAACGGGAGGCCGTCGGTGGCCTCGGCGCCCTCGGCGTCGCCGCGCAGCCAGGCGCGGGCCTCGGCCTGGCGTTCCGGGTCGTGGGCGATCCGGTCCTCGGCCTCGGCGGTGATCTCCAGCACCCGGCGGGCGCCGTCCTCCTCCAGCACGGCGAGCGTGACGCCCTCGGCACGGGCGGCGTCGACCAGCTCGCCGACGACGGCCTCCGGCACGTCCCGGTTGGTGTAGGGCTCACGGCTGGAGTGCCGCTCGGCGATGGCGGCGTCGAGGTCCCGGCCGAACGGGTGCGCGGCACGGGCGGGGGCGGAGAGGTCGAGGACCGCGAGCAGCTGCGGGTCGTCCGGGTCCGGGAGCAGCCGGACGACGGGCTCGCGGCCGAGCCGGGCGGCGGCGGCCACCCGCAGGTTGAACAGGGCGGCCCCGGCGGCGATGTGCAGCGCGGAGCCGGTCGGGTCCGCGAGCGGGACGGCGCGGGTGGGGTCGGCGCGCACTTCGATGCCCCGGCCGTCCGCGGCCGGGCGGAACCGCCACGGCTGGCTGTTGTGCAGCGAGGGCGCCGCGCCACCGGCGGCCGCGAGCAGCCGCAGGTCGGCCGGGGTGAGGGTGGGCTCGGTCATGGTGATCGTCTCCTGCCTCGTGCCTCGTGGGCCCTGCCCCGGGCCCCTCGGTTTCCTGCCCGGGCGGCGCCGGGCGGGTCGGTTCCCCGGGCCCGGGCGGGTGGGCGTCCCGCCCCGGCGCGGGACGGCGCGGCTCCGCTACTCCCGAGCCTGTACCCCCGAGCCCGGCTCCGCGCGGCGACGCGCGGACGGGGTCCGACGGCCCGGGTTCCCGCCCCGCCGCCACCACCCCCGCCGCGCCCGCCACCGCCGCCGTCCCCTCAGTCGTGCGGGACCACCGCGACCGGCGCGTGCGCGTGGTGGAGCACGGCGTGGGCGACCCGGCCGAGCCGCGGGCCGAGGTCGTGCGGACGCCGCCGCCGGCCCAGCACCACCAGGTCGGCCGTCGCGGACGCCTCCACCAGGG
Source organism: Kitasatospora sp. NPDC127111 (assembly GCF_042677465.1). NCBI lineage: Bacteria > Bacillati > Actinomycetota > Actinomycetes > Kitasatosporales > Streptomycetaceae > Kitasatospora > Kitasatospora sp. NPDC127111. The sequence continues at coordinate 80,068 of NZ_JBHXTG010000035.1, read as the reverse complement.
CACGGGCGGCACCGAGCCGGACCTCCTCGACCACCTCCGTCCCGGGGTGCCGCTCGCGCCACCCGGCCAGCGCGAGGGCGAGCCCCTTGGCCTCCAGCGCCTCCAGGTCGCCCAGCTCGGGCGGCGTCGGGACGAAGCCCACCGTCGCGAAGGCCGGCGGAAGGTCCCACCCGTGGACGGCCCGGAGCCGGGCGCCGCGCAGTTCGGCCTCGCGGAAGGCGAAGGCGAGCACCGACTCGTCCGGCGCCCGGGTGTCGACGCCGACCAGCACCTCGGCGCCCGTACCGGCCGTCTCGTCCCGGTCCGCCGTCTCCCGGACCACCACAACCGGCACGGTGCCGCGGGCGGCGGTCGCCATGCCGACCGAGCCGAGCAGCAGCCCGGCGAAGCCGCCGAGCCCGCGCGAGCCCAGCACCAGCAGACCGGCGTCCCCGGCCGCGGCGACCAGGCCGTCCACGGCGGCGTCGAGCACCACGTCGGTGTGCACCGGCAGGCCGGGCCGGCGGCCGCGCACGGCCTCGGCGGCGTCGGCCAGCATCCGCCGGGCGGCCTCGGGCGGCGCCTCCTCGTCGGCGAAGGCGTCCCGGCCGTCGGTCAGCCACGGCCAGGCGTGCACCAGCCGCAGCGGGGCGTCCCGGCGGACCGCCTCGTCGGCGGCCCAGTGGGCGGCCGCGATGCTCCCGGGCGAGCCGTCGACTCCGACCAGAACGGGTGCTGTCATGAGGGGTTCCTTCCACTGCGGGGCTCGGGCCCCGGGCCTGGGGGGCGCGCGGCGCGTCCTGACGCACCGTCCGACGTTCCCACCATGGCCGCCGGGGCGGGGGCGGCCCCAGTGCCGCAGGGCCTGTGCGGCAGGGCCGTTGGTCCCGTCCGCGGCCCCCGGCGGGCCGCGCCGGGACGGACCCCGCGGTACCGGGCGGGGATGGGCGGGCACTACCGTGAAATCCGACAATCCTCCTGGTCGGGCGACCCGGGGGCGTCCGGACACAGCGGACAGAGCGACGAGGAGGACGCCGGTGAGCGGCGCGGAGGGTACGCGGGCGGACACCGACGGTCATGCGGACACGGACCACCCGCCGGCGGGCCCGGCGGGCACGGCTCACGCGGCGCGCACGGCTCATGCGGCGCCCACGGACCGCGCGGCCGCCGGCGGCCCGCGGATGCCGCGGCTGCGCCTGGACGAGCTGCTGGAGGAGCTCCAGTGGCGGATCGACGCGGCGCGCGGCACCCAGGACCGGGTGCACAGCCTGCTGGAGGCCGTGCTGGCCGTCGGCCGCGAGCTGGACCTGTCCCAGGCCCTGCACCGGATCGTCGAGGCCGCCGCCGACCTGGTCGACGCCCGCTACGGCGCGCTCGGTGTGATCGGGGCGGACGGCCACACGCTCTCGCAGTTCCTGACGGTCGGACTGACGCCGGAGGAGATCGCGGCGATCGGGCCGCTGCCGGCCGGGCGCGGCATCCTGGGCGAGCTGATCCGCGACCCGCAGCCGCTGCGCTGCCCGGTGCTGTCGGAGCACCCGGCGTCGGTCGGCTTCCCGCCCCACCACCCGCCGATGCACACCTTCCTCGGGGTGCCGGTCCGGGTGCGCGGCGAGGTGTTCGGCAACCTCTACCTCACCGACAAGCGCGGTGGACTGGACTTCGACGCCGACGACGAGGCGGTGATCGCCACCCTGGCGGTCGCGGCCGGGGTGGCGATCGACAACGCCCGGCTGTACGAGGAGGCGCAGCGGCGCCAGCGCTGGCTGCAGGCGAGCGCCGAGATCACCCGCAGCCTGCTGTCGGGCGCGCCCCGGCTGGAGGTGGTGGAGCTGATCGCGCGCCGGGCGCGGGAGATCGCGGGCGCCGAGCTGGCGGACGTCTCGATGGCGCCGGCCGGTCCCGGCGAGCGGGCGGGCGAGCTCACCGTGGAGGTGGCGCTGGGCGGCGAGCCGGACGGCCGGATCGGGGTGACGGTGCCGGTGGACGGCACACTCTCCGGCGCTGCGTACGCCTCCGGCTCGCCGGTGACCAGCGACGAACTGGCGGCCGACGCCCGGTTCGAGGCCGGGCCGCCCGGGCGGTTCGCCGGGCTGGGGCCGGCGGTGGCGGTGCCGCTGGGCACCGGGACGGGGTTCGGGCGGGGCGTGCTGCTGCTGGCCCGGGCGAGCGGCCGGCCGCCGTTCACGGCGGAGGAGACCGGCCCGCTGCTGGGCTTCGCCGACCAGGCGGCGCTCGCCCTGGAGCTGGCCGAACGGCGGCGCGACGCCGAGCAGTTGACGCTGTTGGAGGACCGCGACCGGATCGCCCGGGACCTGCACGACCTGGCCATCCAGCGGCTCTTCGCCACCGGGATGACGCTGCAGAGCGCGGGCCGGCTGATCGAGAGCCCGAACGCGGCCGACCGGGTCGGCCGGGCGGTCGCCGACCTGGACGAGACGATCAAGATCATCCGTTCGACGATCTTCGGGCTGCGCGCCCACAACGAGCCCGACCGCGGGCTGCGGGCCCGCGCCACCCGCGCCGTCGGCGAGGCCCAGGCGACGCTGGGCTTCGCCCCCCGCCTCAGCATGGAGGGCCTGCTGGACACCGACGTGCCGCAGGAGCTCGCCGAACACGTCCTGGCCGTCCTCGGCGAGGCGCTCAGCAACGCCGCCCGGCACGCCCGGGCGAGCCGCGTCGAGGTCGCCCTGCGCGCGGCCGGCGGCCGGGTGACGCTGACGGTCACCGACGACGGCGTCGGCGTCCCGGAGGGCGGGCGGCGCAGCGGCCTGCGGAACCTCGCCGAACGGGCCGAACGGGTGGGCGGCGGCTTCGAGCTCCGGCCGGTGGAGACCGGCGGCACCCACCTGGTCTGGGAGGCCCCGCTGGCGGGGTGACACCGCGCCGGACGGCGGTGGCCGGGGGCCGCACCCCGCGCCGGACGGCGGTGGCGGGCGGGGCGGGACGACGCACCCCGCGCCGGACGGCGGTGGCGGGGGCCGGCTGCTTGCCGCAGAAGGCGGGCTCCAGCGCGCTCATCAGCCCCTGCGTCACACTGCCGTTGTTGGAGGCGTTGGCGAAGACGACGACGCTGCGGCTGCCGTCCCGGGTCGTGAACGACTGCGTCTGGAAGCCCTGGACGATCCCGCCGTGGCCGAACACGTTGCCGCAGGAGAGCGCGATCTGCCGCAGCCCCAGCCCGTAGCTGATCTTCGCGGTGGGGGTGGGCAGCACGCTGGTCATCTGCTTCAGCGAGTCGTCCGAGACCAGCCCGCCGGCGCTGCCGGCCATCAGCGCGGTGAGGAAGCGGTCCATGTCGCGGGCGGAGGAGACCACCCCACCGGCGCTCCACAGCCAGGAGGCGGTCTGCTCGGTGGAGTCCAGGAGCGGCTTGGAGCGGTCGTCGTTGGTCAGGTAGCCGGTGACGTGCCGCCCCTCGATCCCCTCCTGCGGGACGTCGAAGGACGTCCGGCCCAGGCCGAGGCGGTCGATGACCTCCTCGCGCAGCACCTCCGCGTACGGCCGGCCGGTGAGGTGCTCGACCGCCAGGCCGATCAGCACGAAGTCCGTGTTCGAGTAGGAGTAGCGCGACCCCGGGGCGTACTGCACGCCGTGCGCGACCGACATCGACACGAGCTTCGCGGGGTCGTAGACGTTGTGGCGGATCCGCGCCTCGAACGCGCTGGTGGTCTCCTCGCCCGCCTGCTCCAGGAGGTCGTTGGTGTGGTCGTAGACGCCGGCGCGGTGCTCCATCACCTGACGGCCGGTCATCGTCCAGCCCTCCGGCAGCGTGCCGTCCGGGAGGTAGTCCCGGAGCGGCTTGTCCAGGTCGATCCGCCCCTGTTCGGCGAGCCGCATGATCAGGACCGCGGCGAACATCTTGCTGTTGCTGCCGACCCGGAACCGCCAGTCGGCGTTCATCGGCGTCCCGTCCAGATCGGCCTTGCCGACCGCCAGCGAGACCTTGGTCTCGGCGCCGCCGTGGTCCCTGATCACCGCGAACGCCCCCGGCGCCCCGGCGTTCACCGCGTTCTGCAGCGCGGCGCGCACCCCGACGGTGTCCGGCACCGCCGCGGCCGCCGTCGGCGCCGCCACGGCACCCGTGGCCCCCGTCGCCACGACCACCACACCGGCCGCGGCCACCGCCAGCGAACGCACCCATCCAACCCGTGCCATCGGACTTCCCCTGACTTCTCGTCATCTGGAACAACAGGCCCATCGGGACCAAGATCCAATATCTCTGACGGAACGTCATCCGACAACCCGGCAGGCCCGGGGCCCGTCCGGCGGGATCCGCCGGACAGACCCCGGGCACCCGAAGTCGGGCCGCGCTCGGGCCGGTACGAACGACGGCCACGGCCGGGGCCGGGCCCCGGCGCGTGGCCGTGGTGGCTCAGCCGCGCTGGCCGCCCCAGGTGCGCGGGTGCGCCGGCTGAGCGGCGGCGGCCGACTGGCGCAGCTCGGTGGCGATCAGCGCGGCCTGGACCCGCCGCTCCACGCCGAGCTTGGCGAGCAGCCGGGAGACGTGGTTCTTCACCGTCTTCTCCGCCAGGTAGAGCCGCTCACCGATCTGCCGGTTCGTCAGCCCTTCGCCGACCAGCGCCAGCACCTCCTGCTCGCGCGCGGTCAGCTCCGGCCCCTGGTGGGACGGCTGGGCCGGCTCGGCGTCGTTGCGCAGGCGGTTGAGCAGGCGGGTCGCGGCGCCCGGGTCGAGCATCGAGCGGCCGGAGGCGACCGTGCGGACGGCCGCGACCAGGTCGGTGCCGCTGATCTGCTTGAGGACGTAGCCGGCGGCGCCCGCCATCACGGCGTCGAGCAGCGCCTCCTCGTCGTCGAAGGAGGTGAGCATCAGACAGGCCAGGTCCGGCATGCGCGAGCGCAGTTCGCGGCAGACGGCCACGCCGTCGCCGTCGCCGAGCCGCACGTCGAGGACGGCGACGTCGGGCCGCAGCGCGGGGACGCGGACCAGCGCCTGTTCGGCGGTGGCGGCCTCGCCGACCACCTCCAGGTCCGGTTCGCCGTCCAGCAGGTCGTGGACGCCGCGGCGCACCACCTCGTGGTCGTCCAGCAGGAACACCCTGACCGGCGCCGGCGCTCCGGCGCCCGCCGTCATGCTCGCCATCTCGCGAACTCCACCTTCCTCGTACCCGGGCCCGGCTGCCGCGGCCCTACCGCATCATCCCCGACCGGGCCCCGCCGCCCCAGGGCCGAACGACCCCAATGCGGGGCCCCGGCTCGTCAGGACCGCCGGCGGCGGGCGTTGCCGAGGCCGATCAGCAGGAAGGCCCCGGAGACCGCGACGGCGCTGCCGGCCGCCGCGGCGAGGCGGGGGGCGAGCGCGCCGCCGCCGGACATCAGGATGGAGACCGCGCCGAGCGAGGAGATCGCCAGGCCGACCAGCAGCCAACCCAGCAGCGTCCGGGCGGCGGGGTGCGGGCTGCGCGGCGCGGGGCCGGCGTCGAGCATCGCCCAGCGCAGCCGGTCCTCGCGCAGCTCGGTCCGGCGCTGCCGGAGCGCGCGCCACCGCAGGACGACGCCGGCGACCAGGCCCGCCAGGGCGATCCGGGCGGCGGGCTGCCACGCGGGCATGGCCAGCAGCAGGACGCCGGCCAGTGCGAGCGCGGCCCACCAGACCACGCAGGCCGCGGCGGCGGTGCGGGCGGACCGGGGGCGGTCGTCGCCCGCCTGGAGGTCCGCGATGGCGGGCAGGTACCAGACGCAGCCGGACGCCGTGACGGCGGCGGTGCCGATGGCCAGGACGGTGTGGGACATGCCTTGCGCTCCTCAGCCGATGGGTGCGACCCCGATGGTGCGCGGGGTGACGGGTGCGGGGTGGGGCCGTCCCCGCCCGCCCGGGGGCGTCGGACCGGGCGGGGACGGCGTTCGGGGGGAGGCGCCCACCTGGGCACCTCCCGGGAGGGCGTCAGCCCCCGGACGTCCCGGACGTCCCAGGCGACCCGGACGACCCGGATGACCCGGGCGCCTTCGCGGCGCGCCGCGGCGCGGGCACGTCGTACCCGGCCGGGGTCACGCCCGCCAGGTGCGCGGCCGGTTCGCCGTGGTTCTCCAGGTGGTCGCGGGCCGCGATCTCCGGGTGGTGCAGGTCGAACGCCGGGGACTCGGAGCGGATCCGCGGCAGGGTGGTGAAGTTGTGCCGCGGCGGCGGACAGGAGGTGGCCCACTCCAGCGAGCGGCCGTAGCCCCACGGGTCGTCGACGGTGACCTTCTCGCCGTACTTGGCGGTCTTCCAGACGTTGTAGAGGAACGGCAGGATCGACAGGCCGAGCAGGAACGAGCCCAGGGTGGACACCGTGTTGAGCGCGGTGAAGCCGTCCGAGGCCAGGTAGTCGGCGTACCGGCGGGGCATGCCCTCGGCGCCCAGCCAGTGCTGCACCAGGAAGGTGGCGTGGAACCCGACGGTGAGCGTCCAGAAGCTGATCCTGCCGAGCCGCTCGTCCAGCATCTTGCCGGTCATCTTCGGCCACCAGAAGTGGAAGCCCGCCATCATCGCGTACACCACCGTGCCGAACAGCGTGTAGTGGAAGTGCGCGACGACGAAGTACGAGTCGGACACGTGGAAGTCGATCACCGGCGCGGCCAGCAGCACGCCCGTCAGGCCGCCGAACAGGAAGGTGACCAGGAAGCCGACGGTCCACAGCATCGGCGTCTCGAAGCTCAGCGACCCCTTCCACATGGTGCCGACCCAGTTGAAGAACTTCACGCCGGTCGGCACGGCGATCAGGAAGGTCATGAAGGCGAAGAAGGGCAGCAGCACCTGTCCGGTGACGTACATGTGGTGCGCCCAGACGGTGACCGAGAGGCCGGCGATCGCGACCGTGGCGGCGATCAGGCCCGCGTAGCCGAACATCGGCTTGCGGGAGAAGACCGGGATCACCTCGGAGACGATCCCGAAGAACGGCAGGGCGAGGATGTAGACCTCGGGATGGCCGAAGAACCAGAACAGGTGTTGCCAGAGCATCGCCCCGCCGTTGGCCGGGTCGAAGACGTGCGAGCCGAACTTGCGGTCGCACTCCAGCGCCAGCAGGGCGGCGGCCAGCACCGGGAAGACCATCAGCACCAGGACCGAGGTGAGCAGCACGTTCCAGCAGAAGATGGACATCCGGAACATGGTCAGGCCGGGGGCCCGCATGCAGACGATGGTGGTGATGAAGTTGACCGCGCCGAGGATGCTGCCGAAGCCGGAGAGCGTGACGCCCATGATCCACATGTCGGCGCCGACGCCGGGCGAGTGGACGGCGTCGGAGAGCGGCGCGTAGAGGAACCAGCCGAAGTCGGCCGCGCCCTGCGGGGTCGCGAAGCCGCCGGCGGCGATCAGCGAGCCGAACATGAACAGCCAGTAGGCCAGCATGTTCAGCCGCGGGAAGGCGACGTCCGGGGCGCCGATCTGCAGCGGCATGATCCAGTTGGCGAAGCCGGTGAACAGCGGCATCGCGAAGAGCAGCAGCATCACCGAACCGTGCATGGTGAAGGCCTGGTTGAACTGCTCGTTGGAGAGGATCTGCGTCCCCGGCCGGGCCAGCTCGGCGCGCATGACCAGCGCGAGGATGCCGCCGATCAGGAAGAACCCGAACGCCGACACCAGGTACATGGAGCCGATCGTCTTGTGGTCGGTGGTCGTCAGCAGCCGGACCAGGGCCGAGCCGGGCCGGCGGACCGGGACTCCTCCCGTCCGGGCGGCGGACGGCGGTGGCGCGCTGTCGCCCCTTGCCTCGATGGCACTCAAGGACGCACTCCTTCGGAACTCCTGCGGATGGATGGCGATCCATGATCGGAAGCCGACACCCGTACGCCCCAGGGCCGTTGGACCCACTGGGCCCGGGCCGGTGGGCCTCCGTCCCGGGACCGCCGACCGGGACCGTCGGCCGGGCCCCGGCCGCCCCGTCGCTCCCGGCCGCTCGCGGACATGCCGAAACACCGGCGCGGGCCGGGGAGTCGGGGAGAACTCTCCGGCCCGCACCGGTGCGCCCGGGGGGGTGGGCCGTCCGGTCCGGTGCGCGCTACTCGGCGGCCGCCGGGCCCGCGGTGAGCCGGTAGCCGGTCACCAGGTCGGGCTGGATCGCCACCGTGTGGTCCATGCCCGACGCCACCCACGGCCGCAACAGCGCGCGGTACCGGGCGAGTTGGTGCGGTTCGGTGACCGGGCGGGCATAGCCGGTGACCACCACGCTCCACCCCAGGTGGGTCAGCGGGTCGATGGCGTCGGCCTCGTACGCGACCACGACGCCGGCCGCGGCCGCGCCCAGCGCCGCGGCGGTGAGCGCCGCGCCGTCGTGGGTGCGGATCACCACCGCGTCGTCCACCAGCACGTGGTTGACGGGCCGGATGGCCGGCAGGGCCCGGTCGGTGAACACGATCCGCCCGTACGACGCGCCCGCCAGCAGCCGCAGCGCCTCGGCCCGTTCGAGCGGCTCCAGGTGCCGAGGCGGGGGCCCGTCGGCACCCGGCGGGCCCTCCGCGTTCGGCGGCCCCGCGGCGCTCAACGGGCCCTGGGCACTCGGCGGCCCCTCGGTGCGCGGCGGTCCGGCCGGGCCGCGCCGTCTCCGCAACGCCCGCAACCGGCGCTGCACGGCTTCGTCGTTCACGACACTGCGGCGATCAGGCCGAGCCGGCCGTCGAAACGCCGGTAGAGCACCCGGCCGCGCCGCGTCCCGGGCTGGGCGAAGAAGAGGAACGGGAGGTCCGCCGCGGCGAGCCGGTCCACGGCCTGGTCCTCCGTCAACTGCGGTGCGCCGAACGGACTGAGGGTGAACGGCACGGTCGGCCGGCTGGGCGGGCCCGCGGCCACGGTACGGGTGAGCCGGTAGCCGGTCGGGCCGACCCGGTGGACGACGGCGTCGGTCTCGGTGGCCGGGTCGGTGAACAGGTGGATGTCGAAGTCCATCGCGTCCATGGTCCGGGCCGCCGCGTCGGGCGAGCACCACACCAGGGCGGCCCGCTTCCGCCGGACGATGTGCTGCGAGCCGTCCCCGTACGGGACTTCGGTGCACGGATGGGCACCGATCCCGCCCGCTCCCGCGCTCACCGCGAGCCCTCCGGGCCGAACCGGCGCCTCCCGGACGGGCGCGGCGGCGGTGCGCTGCGCGGGGACGCCCGCGAGCGAGGCCCGGCCGCGCGCCCGGCGGGGCCACGGCCTGGGCGTCCAGCCGGCGGTCACCGCGGCGACGCGGGCGCGCAGCCCTTCGGCCAGCCGGTCCAGCGCCTCGCCGAGGTCGGCCGCGGCCTCCTGCACGCGGATCCGCCGGCCGTCGACCTCGGCGTTGACCTGGGCCAGCACGGTCGCCGCGCCGACCAGCCCGACCCGGACCCGCAGGGCCTCGACCAGGGCGTCGGCCCCGTGGACCGCGGCCGCGATCCGGGACCGCGCATCGGCCGCGACGCCCCGCTCCATCCCCTCGCTCACCTGCACCGTGACCAACTCGCCCATCTCCGGCCTCTCCCGTCCCGCCTCGCCTCGCACTTCCAGGTGGTGCCACGCCTGCCACGCCTGTCCGGCGCGCACCGTGTGCACACACCCGCGCGACGATCACGATCCCTCCGCCGCTCCGGCCCCGGGAAGGGCCGAACGACCCCATCGCCGGGACACCCGTCCCCATCCCGTCACACCGAACGGACATGCGATGATCTGGACATGCCTGTTCTCGACAACCAGTCGGACTACTGGAACTCCACCGGGACGGCGAAGACCTTCGGGCATCCGCTCCACCCGGACTGGCTGGCCGGGCTCGACCGCGGCGCCGCCGTGCTCGACTACGGCTGCGGCTACGGCCGCCTGGCCGGCGAGCTGGCCGCCCTCGGCTTCACCGACGTCGAGGGGGTGGACGTCGCCCCCAACCTGATCGCCCGTGCCCGGGCCGAGCAGCCGGCCGCCCGCTTCACCGTGCTGGCCGACCCGCCCCGGCTCGACCGCCCCGACGCCACCCTCGACGCGGCGCTGCTGTTCGCCGTGCTCACCTGCGTACCGGGCGACGACGGCCAGCGCGACCTGGTCGCCGAACTGCACCGGGTCCTGCGGCCCGGCGGCCTGCTGTACGTCAGCGACCTGTGCCTCCAGCCCGACCCGCGCAACCGCGACCGGTACGCGGAGTTCGCCGACCGGTACGGCCGGTACGGGGTGTTCGAGACCGGTGACGGCGCGGTCTGCCGCCACCACACCCGGGAGTGGCTGGACGAGCTGCTCGGCGCCTTCGAGCCGGTCGCCGAGCGGGAGCTGCCGGTGCGCACCATGAACGGCCGCCCGGCGGTGGCGACCCAGCTGCTGGTCGCCCGGCGCTGACCGGCCGGACGGCGCGCCGGGCGCCGGGTGGCCGGGTGGCCGGGTGGCCGGGCGCGGCGGCTCCCGCCCGGCGTACGCCGGCCCCGGGCGCGCACGCCCCCGGATCATGCGGGCCCGCCCTCGGAAAGATGGGGGCCGGTCCCCCATGCCCCGGTGGCCGCGGCAGGACAAGGATCAGCTCCGAGGGCGGCGACTTCGACGGCAGCGCGGCCCTCTCCCGGCATCGGAGGTGCGGTGGTGGCAGAGGTGAACGCCGTGCGCAGAGCGCGCCTCGACGGGGGCGTCGCACCGGATCAGGGCCCGGTCGCACCGGCCGCCACCCCGACCCCCGCAACACCGCACTCTCCGATGCCCGGCGACCACCCGGCCCGGACCGGCGACCACCCGGTGGCCCACGCCGGCCGGGATGACGCCGACGGTACCGTCCCGGCCCGCGCCGGCGACCACCCGGCGCCGCCGACCGCCGCCCCCGGCCGGGCGACCGCCCGGCCCCGGACGACCCGGCTCCGCCTCAGCACCACCGCCCCCTCGCCCTGGTGGGAACCGGCCCTGACGCCGGGTGCTCCCGGGCCGGCCGGCCGGCCCGAGTGGGCCGCGTTCACCGAGGCCGCCGTCGCCGCCGCCCCCGAGCAGCCGGTCGTCCCGCGCGCCGCCTACCCCGGCCTGACCGGCTTCGGCCTCGTCCTGGCCCCCTTCGCCCAGCACGCCCTGGCCCGCCTGCTCGCCGCCCTCGACGCCGCCGGCCTCACCGACGCGCCGGCGGCCGGCCGCACCCGCCCCGGGCCGGCCGAGCGGCCCGACCCGCGGCTCGACCTGCCCTCCCTGCGGGTCGGCTTCACCGCCCGACTCACCGAGCGGCTGAGCCGGATCGCCGCCCGCACCCTGGTGGTGGAACTGCACACCGCGCGCGCCGCCGGCCGGCTGAGCGGCGGCACCCCGCAGGAACGGTTCCGCTCCTTCCTCGCCCTCGCCGCCCGCCGCGACGGCCTCGCCACCCTGCTGCGCGGCTACCCGGTACTCGCCCGGCTGCTCGCCCAGACCTGCCTGGACACCGCCGACGCCCACGCCGAACTGCTCACCCGTTTCGCCGCCGACCGCCCGCAGCTGGTCACCGACCTGCTGCGCGGCCACGACCCCGGGCCGCTGCTGGCCGTCGACTCCGAGGCCGGCGACCGCCACCGCCGCGGCCGCGCCGTCGCGGTGCTGCACTTCGCGAACGGCACCGCCCTCGTCCACCGCCCCCGGCCGCCCGCCGCGCACCGGCACTTCAACGCGCTGCTCGGCTGGTTCAACACCAAGCCCGACGTGCCCCGGCTGCGCGCGCTCGGGCTGCTGGACCGCGGCGGCTACGGCTGGACCGAGTTCGCCGAGGCCCGCCCCTGCCGCACCCCGTACGAGGTGGAACGGTTCTACCGCCGCGCCGGCGCGCTGCTCGCCCTGCTGCACGTACTGGACGGCACCGACCTGCACTTCGAGAACGTGGTCGCCGCCGGGGAGCATCCCGTCCTGGTGGACGTCGAGACGCTGTTCCACCCGCCCGCCCAGGCCTGCCCGGCGGAGGACCCGGCGGCCCGCGCCCTGGAGGAGTCGGTCCACCGGGTCGGTCTGCTGCCGCAGCTGCTGCTCGGCGACGACGGCGCGGTGGACGTCTCCGGCCTCGGCGGCGGCAGCCGGGCGACGTCCCCGGTGAAGGGCGTGGACTGGGCGGGTGCCGGCACCGACGAGATGCGGCTGGTACGGCGCCCCCGCCCGTTCCGCCAGGCCCGCAACCGTCCCTGGCTGGACGGCGCCCCCGTGGACCCGGCGCCGCACACCGACGCGCTGCTGGCCGGCTTCCGCGCCGGGTACGCCGCGCTCCTCGCCGGCCGCGGTCAACTCACCGGCCCCCGCGGCCTGCTGCGGACCTTCGCCGAGGACGAGGTCAGGGTGGTGCCGCGCGCCACCCGGGTGTACACGCAGCTGCTGGACGAGTCGACCCACCCGGACGTGCTGCGCGACGCCGCCGCCCGCGGCGCGGTGCTGGAGCTGCTGCGCACCGACGCCGTCGCCGACCCGGGCCGGCCCGGGCTCGCCGACCACGAGCTCGCCGACCTCTGGGCCGGCGACGTCCCGCTGTTCACCACCCGCCCCGGCAGCCGCGACCTGTGGACGGCCGGCGGGCGCCGGCTCCCCGGCGAGCTGGCCGAACCCGGGCTGGCCCGCGCCGAGGCCAAACTCGCCGCGCTCGGCGGCGTGGACCGCAAGGACCAGGAGTGGATCATCCGGGCGGCGATGGCGGGCGCCGCCCCCACACCCGCGCACCGCCCCGGCCGCCCGGCACCGGAGAACGTCTGGGCCACCGCACCCGAGCCCGAACGGGTGCTGGCCGCCGCCCGCGGCATCGGCGACCAACTCGTCGCGGCCGCCTACCGGGGGCGCACCCGCACCAACTGGCTCGGCCTGGAACTGCTCGCCGACCGGTACTGGCGGGTCCGGCCGCTCGGCGCCGACCTCGCCGGCGGGTACACCGGCACCGCGCTCTTCCTCGCCCAACTCGCCGCGCTCACCGGCTCCGACCGCTACGCCGAGGCGGCCCGCCGGGCGCTGGCGCCCGTCCCCGGCCTGTTCGACCTGCTCGGCGCCCACCCCGACCACCCGGCCGCCGTCGGCTCGGGCGGGTTCGCCGGGCTCGGCGGCATCGCGTACGCGCTCACCGAGATCGCCCGCACCCTCGACGACCCGCTGATCCGGCAGTGGACCGGGCCCGCGGTGGCACTCACCGCGGCCGCCGCCGAACGCGAGACCGACACCGGCGTGCACAGCGGCACCGCCGGCGGCCTGGCCGCACTGCTCGCCGTGCACGCCGCCACCGGCCGGCCCGACGCCCTGCACGCCGCCGCCCGGTGCGCGGACCGGCTCGCCGCGGAGCCGCCGCCGGCCGGCCCCGGCTTCGCGCACGGTGCCGCGGGCACCGGCTGGGCGCTGCTGCGGTACGCGCGGGCCACCGGCGAGCCGGACGGCGGCCCGCACCGGCGGGCCGGCCTGGCCGCCCTGCACGCCGCCACCGCCGTCCGCGCCCGCGAGCCGTCCTGGTGCCGCGGCCGGCCGGGCATCGCGCTCGCCGTGGCCGACAGCCCGGCCGCCCGCGCCGACCCGGAGCTCGCCGCACGGCTGCAGCGGGCCCTCCGGAACACCGCGCGCGCCGCCCCGCTGCCCGACCACAGCCTGTGCCACGGCGAACTCGGCGTGCTGGAGCTCCTCGGCCACGGCGGGCCGGCGCACGGGCGCACGCCCTGGGTCAGGCGGGCCGGCGCGCTGCTGGCCGCTGTCGACCAGGACGGCCCCCGCTGCGGCACCCCGGAGCACGTGCCGCACCCGGGCCTGCTCACCGGCCTGGCCGGGATCGGGCACGGGCTGCTCCGGCTGGCCTTCCCCGAGCGGGTGCCGCCCGCCCTCCTGCTGCGCCCACCGGCGCTTTGACCGCCCCGCCGTTCACGGTCCGCCCGGACCGGGTACGGTGCGGCGGGCGGGCGTTGCCGCCCGCCCCGGCTCCACCCCGTCACCACCCGCTTCAAGGACGAATGGGAGTACCTGAGCACATGTACGACTCCGACCTGACGCTCGTTCCGGCACCGGCGACCACCCGGCCCGACGAGTCGGCCGACCACCCCGCCGGCGAGATCCGCCTGCGCGCCGGCGGCGGCCTGGGCCTGCGCTCGCACCTGCTCGCCTCCGGCGGTTCCCCGGCACCCTCCTTCGAGTTCCCGACCATGACCGTCCCCGCCTGACCGGCCCGCCACCGCAACACAAACCGCACCACCGCACCACCGCACCACCCACCGACCCGCGGACGACGTGCCCATCCGGACACGGCCGCCCGGGCCGGCCGCCACCGGGGACCGGGCAGCGCCCCGGTGGCGGCCCGGGGTGAACCACCCCCACCTCTTGTGGTCGTACGGTAACCATCCCGTGCTGACACGGCGTGTACTTCGTGGCCGATTCGCCGCTCTACAGATCCCACAGGACGTCAAGTAGCCTGCGGCCATGCGCACCACATCGTCGATCACCGTCGGCCGGGCGGCCGAACTCGGCCTGCTCGGCAGCGCGCTGGCCGCCGCCCGGCAGCGGGCCGGCCGGGCGGTCTTCCTGCTCGGCGAGGCCGGGATCGGCAAGTCCCGGCTCGCCGGCGAGTGCGCCTACCAGGCCTACGAGGCCGGGCTGCCGGTGCTGCGCGGCCGGGGCTCCTCCACGCTGACGGTGACGCCGTTCCGGCCGCTGATCGAGGCGCTGTCCTCGCGCTTCCGGGCCGCCGGGACGCCGACCGACCCCGAACTCGACCCGTACCGCCCGGCACTGGCCCGGCTGGTGCCGGAGTGGCGCGGCGCGGCGGCCGGCGCGGCCGGGTACCCCGAGACGGTGGTGGAGCTGGCCGAGGCCCTGCTGCGGCTGCTCGCCGTCCTCGGCCGCGACCAGGGCTGCGTCCTGCTGCTGGAGGACCTGCACGACACCGACGCGGAGACGGTCGCCGTGCTGGAGTACCTGGTCGACAACCTGGCGGGCCTGCCGGTGCTGCTGGTCGGCACGCTGCGCGCCGAGCCGGGCCCGGCCCTGGACCTGGTCCGGGCCGCCGAGCGCCGACGGGCCGCCGTCGTCGCCGAACTGCGGCCGCTGACCCCGGCCGACGTGCGGGCGATGGCCGCCGCGATCCTGGAGAGCGAGGTCGCCGAGGTGCCCCCGGCCGTCCTGGAGCAGCTCGCCGAGCGCGGCGACGGCTGCCCCTACCTGGTCGAGGAACTGCTCGCCGACATGCTGGCCTCCGACGCGCTGCACCGGACCGACGGCCGCTGGGAGGTGGCCGGCGGTCTCGGCACCGCCGTGCCCAGCACCATCGTCCGCAGCTGGGGCCGGCGGATCGACGAGCTGGACCCTCCGGTGCGCGAACTCCTGGTGACCGCCGCCACCCTGGGCAGCCGGTTCTCGGTCACCACCGTCCAGCTGATCACCGGCTACGACGACCGGACGCTCTTCAGCCACCTGCGCTCCGCCTCCGAGGCGAACGTCATCGTGCCCGACGGCGCCGACCCGGACCGGTACGCGTTCCGGCACACCCTCACCGCCGACGCCGTCACCGCCACCATGGCCCCCGCCGAGCGCGCCGCGGTGGCCCGCCGGGCGGCCCGGGCGATCCTCCGGACCGACCCGGAACTCGGTGAGGAGCGGCGCCAGTTGGTGGCCTCGCTGCTGCTGGCCGGCGGTGACCGGGCGGGTGCGGCGGTGCACTTCGCCGAGGCCGGCCGGCGGATGCTGGAGGCGGGCGCGGCCGGCTCGGCGGTGGTGCTGCTGGAGCGCGCGCACGAGCTGGCCGACGACGCCGGACGGGCGGCCGTCACCGAGCAGCTGCTGCCGGCGCTGGCCGAGTCGGGCCGGCTGGACCGGGCCTTCGAGCTGGTCCGCACGCTCCCGCCGGTGCCCGCCCGGACACCGGCCGGCACCTGCTCCCCCGCCGCCGACCGCCGGGTCGGTCTGCACACCCGGCTCGCCTGGGCGGCGGTGATGGCCGAGCGGACCGCCGACGCCACCGTCCAGCTCGCCGCCGCCCGCGCCCTCACCGGCGCGCACCCGCGCCCGGAGCAGGACGCCGCCCTGGTGGTGGTCGAGGGCCACCTCGCGCTGCTCCCCGGCCACGAGGCACCCCCGCTCCCCGCCCCGGACGCGACCGCCACCGACCCCGCCGACGCCCGGCCCGCGCGCGCCCGCCTCGCCGAGACCGAGCGGCTCGCCCGCCACGCCGCCGAGGTGGCCGAGCGCTCCGGCCTGCCGGTGGTCGCCTGCCAGGCCTGGCAGTTGCTCGCCCTGCTGGCCCGCGAGCGCGGCTTCGACGCCGCCGACGCCTGCCTGGAACGCATGCTGGCGGTCGCCGAGGCGCACTCCCTCCCGGTCTGGCGGGTCGAGGCGATGCTGCGGCTCGGTGCCAACGCCTTCATGCGCACCGGCGACGGCACCCGCCTCGCCCGCGCCCGCGAGGCCGCCGCCGGGCTCGGCGCGATCGTGCTGACCCAGACCCTGGACGGCCTGCTCGCGATGAACGCGGTGCTGCGCGGCGAGTGGCGGACCGCCCGGGAGATCGTCGACCGCTGTCTCGACGCCACCGCCCGGCTGCACAACCTCGCCGCCCACCGCTACCTGCTGCTCGGTTCCGCCACCCTGGCCGCGCACCTCGGCCGGAGCCGCGAGATGGACCGCGAACTGCTCCGGTTCAAGCACGCGGGCGGCGAGGAGTCGTTCCTGATGCCGCTGCGGCACGGCCTCTGCCGGGCCGTCGGCGCGCTGCTCGCCGAGGACCGCACCCGGGCCCGCGCCGAACTGGCCGCCGGGCTCGCCTGGGAGCTCGAACACCCCAGCGTCTTCTACCTGGCCGGCCGGCACGGCCTGCACCCCCTGCTGGAGGTCGCCGACGGCGCCTGGACCCGCGCCGAGTTCGCCGCCGCCACCACCGCCCCCGCCGCCGAACTCGCCTGGAACCGCCAGTTCCTGCTCTTCGCCGAGGCCGTCCTGCTCGGCCGCGAGCACCGCCCGGACGACGCCGCCCGCACCCTCGCCGAGGCCCGGGCGGCGGCCGCCCCCTTCCCGCTCGCCCACCACCTGGGGCTGCGGCTCGCCGCCGAGGCCGCGCTCACCGACGGCTGGGGCGAGCCGGTGGTCTGGCTGCGGGCCGCCGAGGAGTACTTCCACGCCGCCGAGATCCGGCCGGTGGCCGCCGCCTGCCGATCCCTGCTGCGCCGCGCGGGCGCCAGCGTCGCCCAGCACCGCGGCGGCCGCGACGCCGTCCCGGCCCGGCTGCGCACCCGCGGGGTGACCCTGCGCGAGTACGAGGTGTTCCTCCTGCTCCCGGACCGCCCCGGCAACCAGCAGCTGGCCGGGAAGCTCTCCATCTCCCCGCGCACGGTGGAGAAGCACCTGGCCAACCTGCTCACCAAGACCGGCTGCCCGGACCGCGCCGCGCTCTGCGCCCTCGCCGCCGACCTCTGCGCCGAACCCGTCTCCTGAGGCGTGTCTCAGGGGAGCAGCCGGACGATCTCGCCGATCTCCAGTGCCGCGTGGACGGCGCCGTCCGGGCCGACCGCGATGCCGTGCGGCTCGGCACCGGCGACCGGCAGCTCGTACGCCCGGTAGGAGCCGTCCGGGGTGAGGGAGCCGATCCGGTTGCCGGCCCACTCGGTGAACCAGAGCCGTCCCTGCGGCCCGGCGGCGATCGCGTGCGGGCGGGCGGCGCGGTCGGGCAGCGGGTACTCGGTCACCGTGCCGTCGGGGGCGACCCGGGCGACCTGGCCGGCGCCGATCTCGACGCACCACAGCGCGCCGTCGCCGCCCGCGGTGATCCCGACCGGCGCGGCGCCCTCGCCGGGCAGCGGATGCACGGTGACGTCCCCGTCGACGGTGATCCGGCCGACGGCGTGGGCCTGATTGAGGGTGAACCAGAGCGCGCCGTCCGGCCCGGCGGTGATCATCGACGGGTAGGCGCCGGCCACCGGCAGCGGATGCTCCGTCACCTTCCCGTCCACGGTGATCCGGCCGATCCGGCCGGCGTTCAGCTCGGTGAACCAGAGCGCGCCGTCCGGGCCCGCCGCGATCCCGAACGGCCCGGCGTCCCCGGTGGGCAGTGCGAAGGAGCTCTCGCCGCCGTCCGGGTCGATCCGCCCGATCCGGTGGTCCCGCATCCGGGTGAACCAGAGCGCGCCGTCCGGCCCCGCCGTGATCACCGAGGGCCCGCACTCCGGCGCCCCCAGGCCGAACCGCCGCACCGACCCGTCGGCCGCCAGCCGCGCGATCTCCCCGGCGTGCACCAGGGTGCACCAGACCGCCCCGTCCGGCCCGAACGCCAGCCCGTACGGCCCGGCCTGACGGTCCGCCACCCGAAACCGCTCGAACGTCGTGCGCAAGCCCCACCCCTTTCCCTATTGCGACTCCTGTCGCATTAATGATGCTGCCACAGTCCGCCCACGCACGGCAAGCGCGTTGTCGGTGGCACGTCCTAGAGTCCCGCGCCATGGGGATCTACCTGGTGGGCGTGGACACGGACGACTGGCACGAGGAGGAGGCCCTCGGGCCGGTCGCCGACGCGCTCCGCACCGAGCTGGCCCGGCGCGACCTGCCCCCGTACACCTGCCCGGATCCGGCGGAGCACCGCCCGCGGTCCGGCCGGCGCTTCGAGGTGAAGCTGAACCGCCCGATGGACGGCTTCGGCCGGCTCTGCCGGGAGCGGGCCGACGGCACCGAGGAGGCGCTGCTCGGCTGGGACGTGCTGCTGCCGGTCGACCTGGAGGGCCCGCTGGTGCTGCCGGTGCCCTCGGCGTACAACGACCCGACGACGATCGGCAGCGCCCTGCACGCGCTGGCCGCCGCCCGCGGCCTGGCGGAACTGCTGCAGCTCCCCGCCGGGATTCCGCGGCACTGCGACCGCCTCGACCTGAACGCGTGGTTCGCCGGCCCCGCGGCGGCCGAGGCCGCGGCCGTCGCACCGGGCCCCTGGAGCGAGGACCTGGACACCGCCTTCTACGCGGCGGTCCACCTGCGCGCCGCGGAACACGCGCTGCGGCGCGGCTGCCCCGTCAGCTACACCTGACCGGCGCCCCCGGCCGCCTCCGGCTCCCGGCCCTGCCGCCCGCCGCGGCGGGACCCGCCCGGGGCGCCCCGCAGGACGGAGACGACGCCGAGCCCGGCCGCGCAGACCGGCACGGCCAGCAGTGCGCCCAGGATCCCGGCGATGCCGGAGCCCGCGACGACGGCGACCATGATGGTGGCCGGGTGCAGCTCGACGGTACGGCTCTGGATCAGCGGCTGGAGGATGTTCCCCTCGACCAGCTGGACGGCGAGCACCACCCCGAGGGCCCAGAGCGCCGTTCCGAGCCCGCCCTCGGCGAGCGCCACCAGGACGGCGACGGTGCCGGACAGGAACGCCCCGATGAACGGGATGTAGGCGCCCATGAAGACCAGCGCGCCCAGCCCGGGCGCACCGGGGACGCCGAGCGCCAGCAGACCGATGGTGATGAAGAGGGCGTCGATCAGGGCGATCAGGGTGGTGCCGCGCATGAAGCCCGCCATCGCCTCGAACGCCCGGTCCGCGCAGGCGATGACGGTCTCGGCACTGCGGGCCGGCAGGTAGGCGCGGATCGCGTCGCCGGTGCGGTGGCCGTCGCGGAGGAAGAAGAACACCAGGGCGAGCGAGAGCACGGCGCCGGTGAGGAGCTGGGTGGCGAGGCCGAGCCCGAAGAGCACGCTGTCGGTGAGGGTGCTGATCAGCGAGTTGGTCTCACCCCGGGCGTTGTCCAGCGCGTGGCGGATCTTCTCGCCGGACGGCCCGAGCCACTCGGCGAGCCGGCCGCCGGCCTCCTGGAGGGCGTCGGCGATCTGCGGAGCGCTGTGCACCAGCGAGTTGACCAGCAGGGCGATCACCCCACCGCCCGCGGCCACCAGCACCGCGCAGGTGAGCCCGGCGGCCAGGCTGCGGCCGACGCCGCGCCGGACCATCCACGGCATCACGGGGTGGAGCAGCGAGGTGCCGAGCAGCGCCAGGATGACCGGGACGGTCGCGGCGCGCAGCTCGACCAGGGCGAGGACGACCAGCGAGGCAACGGTGATGAGCAGGATGACC
The DNA here is from genome assembly GCF_042677465.1 of Kitasatospora sp. NPDC127111. Taxonomy (NCBI): domain Bacteria; kingdom Bacillati; phylum Actinomycetota; class Actinomycetes; order Kitasatosporales; family Streptomycetaceae; genus Kitasatospora; species Kitasatospora sp. NPDC127111. The sequence continues at coordinate 60,182 of NZ_JBHXTG010000035.1, read as the reverse complement.
GCCACCGACCAGGCGGCGGCCGCCCGGACGGCGGGCGGGAGCATCAGGTACGGCCTGCGGTGGTCCTCCCGGCGCCGGCCCGGAGCACCGCCGGACGGAAGCTCCCCCGGCATGCCCACCTCCGCCCGGCTCGATCGGTCCACGTCGTCCCATCTCAGCAGAGGATCCGACCGATCGCCCGTTGTGCCGGACCGCCCGCGCACCCGGGCCGCCCGCGTGCCCGGGCCGACGGTCGCCGGCCCGGGCACGCGCGTCGCTCAGCGCCGGCCGCTCACTCGTGGAACTCGAACGTCCAGGCCTGCCGCTGGTCGTCGACGTCCAGCGGCCGCAGGGCGGTGCGCGGCGGGAAGATGTCCAGCACGCTGAAGTCGAGGGCCAGTTCGGTCCCGTCCACCGGCCCGCCGGGGACGACGACGTGGAAGGCGTACGGGACCGCCGTCTGGTAGAGCGCCCACTCCCGGGGCTCGCGGGAGCCGACGATCTCGGTGTTCTCCTGCGGCGGGCCGTCGTAGCCGGCGTAGGCCGAGTGCCGGAGGTTGCGCAGCCGGACGTTCCCGTTGTCCAGCGCCTCCAGCTCCCACTCCTGCTCCCCCGGCTCGCCGCCGGGCGGGAGGACCACCACGGGTTCCTTGGCCCCGGACAGCGTGAGCAGCTGCCCGTTCGGCTTGGTGATGGCGTAGACGCCGTTCGGTAGAGGTGCCACGGCGGACTCCACTCGCTCGCGCGGCGCCGCGAGCGGCACCGCAGTTCGATGAATGGCCCGATTCAACCCGCCGCGAATCGACCGCACACGCACGAAACGCGCGGTACCACCCGATCGAGACCCCGTGCCCGCACACCAGCGCGACCGTCGTACGGGCTCGCCAGGGCTAGGACGCCTCCTCGAAGCGGACCGTCCCGCCGCCGCCCGCGAAGGACAGCACCCGCTCCGCCTCGGCCTCCGCCTCGCGCCGGTCGGCCTTCCGCAGTGCCGCGAACGGGCGGATCAGCACCGTGCGCCCGCCGTCCCGGTCCTCCGTGAGTTGCCAGTTCCCGCCCACCAGGCCGTCCACCAGCAGGATGCCGAGCACGATGCCGTTCTGCGTCATCAGCCGCGGCCGGTACTCCTCGGGCAGCACCCGGGTGCGATCGGCGTGCGAGAGGACCAGGTTGTCGAAGGGGGCGACCAGCCGGACCGGCGCCGGCAGGGACGGGTCGGGGCGGGGCGCGTCGGGCAGGTCGTGGAGCAGCCGACCGTGCTCGTCGCGGAAGGTCACCAGGTCGGGGCCGAGCCGCTTCAGCACCGGGCCGAGCCGGCTGAGGCCGCACCACTTCTGCAGGTCGGCGGCGGTGGCCGGGCCGAAGGCGGCGAGGTAGCGCAGCGCCAGGTCGTCGAGCGAGGGCGCCGGGTCGAGCGGGCGGCCGAGCCAGTGCTCGGCGGTGGTGTGCGCGGCGGCGCCGCCCCGGCCCCAGATCCCGCGCGGCGGCACCTGGACCAGCGGCAGCCGGCAGCGGGCGGCCTGGGCCAGGGCGGCCGGGTCGCGGCCCGGGCGGGTGGCCGCGAGCAGTGCGCCGAGCTGCTGGAAGGTGCGCGGCTGTTCCTCCACCAGCTCCCTGGCCTCGGCCGCGACCGCGTCGAGGTCGACGCCGTCCAGCAGCTTGCCGTGGTTGCCGCGGAAGCCCTGGTCGAGGACGGGCTGGACGAGCGGGCGCAGCGTCAGGCAGTCCTCGGCGGTGACCAGGTGGATGGTGCCGCGCTGGAGCGCGATCCGGACGGCCCCGCGCCGCTCGATCAGCTCCGTCAGCTGCTCGGGGGTGAACCCGTCCAGCCGGGCGAGCAGGCCGAGGTAGGGCGGCTGCGGCGCGGCCTGGGCCTGGAGTCCGACGAGGTGGTGGACCATCGCGCCGGCCGTCATGGTGCTGCGGGCGAGCAGGTGCTGACGGGCGAGCAGGGCGCGGCCGAGGGCGCGAGTGGTGAGGACGGCCGGTTCCGCGGTCACCGGCGGCCGTCCAGGACGGAGAGCAGCAGGCCGATCCGGTTGGTGGTGATCGAGTCCACACCGGCCGCGCGGAGCTTGCGCATGGTGCGGCGCAGGTCGGCGGTCCAGGTGGAGACGGCGAGCCCGGCGTCGTGCGCCTCGGCGGTGAACGCGGGGGTGGCGAGCCCGAACGGCGGGTTGAGGTAGCGCGGGCGCAGGTCGTCCAGCAGGGCGCGGACGGGCAGCCGGGGCTGCTTCCAGGTGAGCGCGATCTCGGCGTGGGGGGCGAGCGCGCGGACGGCGAGCATCGCGGTGGCGGGGCCGCAGAAGGCGACCCGGTGCTCGGCGCCGAGGCCGGTGACGGCCTCCCAGGTGGCGGCGGCCGGGTGCGGGTCGTCCAGGTCGATCAGCAGCCGGGCGGCCGGGGTGGCGGCGACGGTCTTGAGCGCCTCGGCGAGGGTGGGGACGGTGAGGCCGCCCTCGCGCAGCTCGGCCAGCTGTTCCGCGGTGACCCGGCGCAGCTCGCGCGGGTCGCCCCAGAGGCGTTCGAGGGTCGCGTCGTGGAGCAGGACGGGCACGCCGTCGCGGGTGAGCCGGACGTCGACCTCGACGGCGTCGGCTCCGGCGGTGAGCGCGGACTCGATCGAGGGCAGGGTGTTCTCGCGGTACCGGTAGGGGTCGCCGCGGTGGGCGACGGCGAGCACCGGGCGGCGGTCGGCGGCCTTCGGTGCGTTCTCGGCGGATGCGTTCTCGGCGGATGCGTTCTCGGCGGATGCGTTCTCGGCGGATGCGTTCACGGGGGCGGCGGTCCTCGGGGCCTTGGTCGGGGCGGCGGTCGGGGTAGTGCTCGGACGGTGCTCGGGGCGGCGGTCGGCGGAGCGGCCGCGGTGGTCAGCGCATCAGCCCCGCGAGCCACGGGGTCAGGTGGAGCCGGGTGACGGCCTCGCGGTAGCCGGGCTCGCCGGGGACGGTGACGATCAGCGTGCACGCGGGCGGGAAGGTCCGCTGCTTGACGTGGACGAGTCCGCTCCACACCGAGTCGAGGAAGGCGGGCACGCTGTCCCGCGGCACGTCGAAGGCGATGCCGTCGACGGTGACCACCGCCCCGTCGTGGACGAAGAGCCGGACGGTGGTCTCGGGCCGGCCGCCGATCTCCAGCAGCGCCTCGTGCGGTACGGCGTCGAACTCGCCGCCACCGCCGCCACCACCGCCGTCGGCGCCGACCAATCCGGCGAAGGTCTGGTCACGGCCGATGTCGTGGCCGGCGCGGACTTCGCGCCCGTGCCGGGCGGCCATCGCCTCGACCGCGAACACGGCGCTCTGGGTGGACGGCAGCGGAGGGTGGGGCATCGGGCGGCGGTCCTCTCGTCGGCGGGTCTCTGCGGTGCGGTTCGGCGCGGTACGTCGCGGCTGGGCGCCGTTCGACGCGGTTCAGCGGCGGTCGACGCGACTCAGCGCCGTTCGATCATCACATTGGTCGACTTGATGACCGCCGTCGCGGGCGCGCCGGGCACCAGGTTGAGTTCCTCGGCCGACTCCCGGCTGATCAGCGACACCACCCGGAACGGCCCGGCCTGGATCTCCACCTGGGCGGCCACGTCACCGAGCACCACGTCGGTGACGATGCCCGGGAACCGGTTGCGGGCGGAGGACGGCCGCCCCTCGGCGTCGGCGTTCTCCGGACGGGCCAGCTCCCGGGCGAAGGCGGCCAGCTGGGCGCCGGGGATGATCCGGTGACCGTGCTCGTCGCGCTCGGCGGCGACCCGGCCGGCGTCCACCCAGCGCCGCATGGTGTCGGCGCTCACGCCGAGCATGGCCGCCGCCTCACCGATCCGGTACGGGTTGACCGGCGCCCCGGACTGGCTCATCTACGACTCCTGACGACGGTTCGGAGGTTCAGTGATGCAGAGGTTCGGTGGTTCGGTGGTTCGGTCACGCCGCGGCCCGGCGGGCGGCGTGACACCGCCCCGGCCCCGCCCGCCATCCTGCCGCACCGGGCACCCGCCCGGCCAAGCGGAGCGGCACCGACGCACACCCGGTCGACGCGGCCGGGGCGCGTCCGGCACCTCGCGCCCGGCAGGATCCGCCGGACGGGCTCCGCGGCCCGCCGACGACGTCCCGCCCGACGGCGTCGGCTCTACGGCTCGCCGAAGAGGTCCCGCCGGACGGCGTCGCCGGCGGTGAGGACGGCGCCGGCGAGCACCGCGCCGCCGCCGGCCGTCCCGGCCCGCACCTCGGTGCGCAGCGGGCTGAGCACGGCGAGCCGCTGCTCGACCCGGCGGGCGAGTTCGGTGCCGCCGGCCCGGCCGATCTCGCCGCCGAGGACGACGCAGCCCGGGTCGAGCACGACGCAGACGGCGGCGGCGCCGACCGCGATCCGTCCGGCCAGCTCGTCCAGGAACGGCCCGCCCGGTCCGCCGTCGGCGAGCGCGCCGAGCGCGGCGCGGACGGCCGCCTCGGCGGCGGGGGCGCCGTCGTCCGCCGCGGCGTCGCCGGGCGGGACGGGCAGTCCGTGGGCGCGGGCCAGCTCGCAGATCGCGGCGCTGCCGACCAGGCTGTGGAAGCCGCCCTCGCAGCCGGTGGCGGTGGGCAGCTGGTCGGTGCCGGGGACGGGCAGGAAGCAGATCTCGCCGGTGCCGCCGGAGGCGCCGCGGCGCAGCCGGCCGTCGATGATCACGGCGGCGCCGACGCTGTGGCCGAGCCAGATCAGGACGAAGGTGTCCTGTCCCTGGGCGGCGCCGACCCGGTACTCGGCCCGGCCGGCCAGGTTGACCTCGTTCTCCAGGATCACGTCGGTCTCGGGCAGCGCGCGCAGGGCGGCGAGCAGTTCGGCGTGCCAGCCGGGTAGGGCACCGGTGCTGTGGAGCCGGCCGGTGGCGGGGTCGACCAGCCCGGGGGCGCCGACGGCGACGGTGTGCAGGCGTTCGACGCCGGCCTGCCGGGCGGTGTCGAGCAGGGCCCGGACGATCCGGGCCGCCGTGCGGTCGTCGCCGCGGCCCTCGACCGCGAGCTCGGCGGTGGCCAGGGTGTGCCCGGCGAGGTCCGCGACGACCAGGCTGACGCCACCGGAGCGGACGTCGACCGCGCCGAGGTGGGCCCGGGAGGCGACCAGTGCGTAGAGCCGGGCGTTCGGGCCGCGCCGCTGTTCGCCGCGCTCGCCGACGACGGCGACCAGGCCGCCGCGCTGGAGGCGTTCCAGCAGGTCGGCGACGGTGGGCCGGGACAGGCCGGTGAGGCCGCGCAGCTCGGTGGCGGTCAGTGGTCCGTGTTCGAGCAGCAGGTTGAGCGCCAGCCGGTCGTTGATCGCCCGGGCGGTGCTCGGCGTGGCCGTACGCGCGGTGGTCATGGGATGTCATCCTTCCAGAGTGTTTCTATCAGGGTCCCTTCCTGATAATTTATCGAACGCAGCGCGGGCGGACGAACGACGCCCCGCTGGGCACCTATCGACAGGAACCACCCACAGGGCACCGTCGCACCGCGGCGGGGGCCGGGAGGGACGACCGGATGGAAGACCGGATGACCGACACACCGACCGCCGGACCACTTCTCGATCCACCGGGCGCCGAGGGCCTGCGGCGGCCCCGCCGGGCCAGAACGTCCATCGCCCTGGTGTTCGCCGTGCACGGCGCCGTCGGCGGCACCTTCGTCACCCGGATCCCCTGGCTCCAGGAGCGCCTCGACCTCTCCCCCGGCCAGCTCGGCCTGGCCCTGGTGATGCCCGCCATCGGCTCCTTCCTCGCGATGCCGCTGGCGGGCCGGTTCGTCCACCGCTACGGCGGGCGGGCGGCGGTGCGCGGACTCCTCACCGTCTGGTGCCTGGCCCTGGTCCTGCCCGCCCTCGCCCCCTCGCTGCCGCTGCTGTGCGCCGCCCTGTTCGGCTACGGCGCGACGGCCGGCATGGCGGACGTGGTGATGAACGCGCAGGGCGTCGAGATCGAGCAGCGGCTCGGCCGCTCGATCATGTCCGGGCTGCACGGCATGTGGAGCGTCGGCGGGCTGCTCGCCTCCGGCGTCGGCATCCTCGCCGCCCACCAGGACCTGGACGCCCGGATCCAGCTGATCGTCACGGCGCTGGTGCTCACCGCCCTCGCCCAGCCGGTCTGCCACGGGCTGCCCGAGCTGAAGGCGGCGGAGGAGGCCGAGGCACCGCCGCGGTTCGCGCTGCCGCCGCGCAGCTCACTGGTGATCGGGCTGGTCGGCTTCTGCGCGGTGTTCGCCGAGGGCGCGTCGATGGACTGGAGCGGCGTCTACCTCAAGGACGTCACCGGCTCCTCGGCCACCCTGGCCGCCGCCTCGTACACGGCGTTCTCGCTCACCATGGCGGTCAGCCGGCTGGCCGGCGACGCGGCGATCCGCCGGCTCGGCGCCGTCCGGGCCACCCGGCTCGGCGGCGCGGTCGCCACCGCCGGGGGCCTGCTGGTGGTGGCCGCCGACAGCCCGGCACTGGCCATCCCCGGCTTCGCGCTGATCGGCATCGGCATCGCGGTGATCGTGCCGCTCGCCTTCGCGGCGGCCGGCCGGCTCGGCACCAACTCCAGCCAGGCCATCGCCGGCGTGGCGACCGTCACCTACACCTCCGGCCTGGTCGCTCCCGCGATCATCGGCGCCCTCGCCCAGGCCACCTCGCTCACCGTCTCCTTCGCTCTGGTCACCGCCCTCGCCTTCGCCCTGGTGCTGAGCGCGGGCGCGCTGCGCATCGCCGGGACCGCACGGGTGCCGGCGGCTCCGACGGGGAACACCGGCGCCGCCGGGCGGGGTGGGCGACCCGCCGAATCCGGTGCTCCACGGGTGCTCTGAATCCTTTTCGGATCCACCTGCAACCCTCCCGGGCCCCGCACGTCCATCAGTTCGAAAGCGACGGAACCGCCCCGGTCACGACGCGCACCACGCGCCGGCCGGAGGACCGACCGGGCGGGCCGGCCGCAACCACCGGAAGAACGCCATTCCCAGGGGGGAACCATGAACAGCACCGTCAAGCACCGCCTCGGCTCGGCCTTCGCCGTCCTGGCCTTCGCCGCGACCGGCGCTCTGGCCGGCACCGCGCCCGCCTCGGCCGCCGACTACACCCCGATCAGCACCGGCTCCGACGTCGAGATCCGGGTCCAGTCCAGCGGCAAGTGCCTGGAGGTCGCCGACTGGCGCACCGACGACGGCGCGCCCGTCCGGCAGTGGAGCTGCACCGGCGGCGAGAACCAGAAGTGGCGCTTCTCCAACGGCTTCGCCGTCAACCTGCACAGCGGCAAGTGCCTGGAGATCCCGGGCCTGAGCACCGCGGCGGGCACCCCGGCCGACCAGTGGACCTGCGACGGCGGCGACAACCAGCGCTGGGGCGCCGTCAACGTCGACGGCGGGAGGCTGGCCGCGATCAACTTCAAGAGCGACCTCGTCCTCGACGTCAGCGGCGGGGGCAGCGGCAACGGCGCCCCGGCCATCCAGTGGTACCCGACCGGCGCCGCCAACCAGCGCCTGTCCTTCCACTGAGGAGCGCTTCCCTGACCGCCCGGCCCGGTCCGCGGCGGGGCCGGCCCCGGTGCGGGCCCGCGTGGGGGTCCGGCGGCCCACCGGTTAGGCTCGGGCGGTGCCCGAAGCCGCATCGCCCACAGCCCAGCAGCCGTCGCCCGCATCGCCGCCGTCCGCCCGGCCGGGGCGTTCGGCGTGGCCGCGGTTCGCCCTGCTGGTGGTGATCCTCGCGGCGGCGGCCGGTTCGCTGCTGCTGTGGAGCCCGGCGGCACTGCTCTCCGGCGGGCTCCCGGCCGGGGTGCCGGGGTACTGGCTGGCGCCCGCGTTCACCCTGGTCTACGCGGTCGGGACGCTCGCCTTCATGCCCCGCCCGGCGCTGAACGCGGCGGCCGGGCTGCTGCTCGGCATCCAGCAGGGCGTGCTGCTGGCCGTCCTGGGCACCACGCTCGGCGCGGCGATGGCCTTCGCGCTCGGCCGGCTGCTCGGGCGCGACGCGCTCCGCCCGTACCTGCGCGGGCGGATGCTGACCTCCCTGGACCGCCGGTTCACCGAGCAGGGGTTCCGCAGCGTGCTGCTGCTGCGACTGCTGCCCGGCCTGCCGTTCCAGGCCGGCAACTACGGCGCGGCCTTCTCCGGCGTGCGGTTCCTGCCGTTCCTCACCGCGACCGCGCTGGGCGTCGTCCCGACCACCGCGGTCTACGTGACGGCGGCGGCCAGCGCGGGCGAACCGGGATCGGCGGCCTTCCTGGTGTCGGCCGGGGGGATCGCCGTGCTCGGCGTGCTGAGCCTCGTCTCGCTCTGGCGGGCCGCGGTCCGGCGGCGCTCGGCCGCCGCCTGAGCGCCCCTGCGCCGCGAAGCGAGCCGCCGGCGCGACGCGCGCGCCGCACCGGAGCGCCCCGCCCTGCCGCACCGCGCCCCCGAGTATTCGGTCGCTTCCGCCGTCCGGCTGCGCCAGGATGGCGGCCATGACGAGCCCTGTGATCACCGACACCGTCCGGACCGATCCCCCGTTCACCGCGGACGAGACGGCCATGCTGACCGCCTGGCTGGACTTCCACCGCGCCACCCTGGCCCGCAAGTGCGAAGGCCTGACCGCCGACCAGCTGCGGCTGCGCTCCGTCCCGCCGTCCTCGCTCTCGCTGCTCGGCCTGGTCCGGCACATGGCCGAGGTGGAGCGCTTCTGGTTCCGCGTCATCCTGCTCGGGGAGGAGACCGGGCCCGCCGGGCTCTACTGGAGCGAGGAGCACCCCGACGGTGACTTCGACCTGGTCGACACCGCCGACGCCGAGGCGGACTTCGCGACCTGGCAGCACCAGATCGAGGCCGCCCGGCAGGCCTGCGCCGGCCTGCCGCTGGACACCGTCGGCAAGCGCGACCGCCGGGGCGAGCCGGTGACGCTGCGCTGGATCCTGGTGCACATGGTCGAGGAGTACGCCCGGCACAACGGACACGCCGATCTGCTGCGGGAGCTGGTGGACGGCTCGACCGGCGAGTGAAATCGTTCCCACATTGTTGACAGAAGGTCAATTAAGGGGTGACCGCGACCGATATGGTCTACGCGCGCAACCGTCCGCCGTTCCGCTGCGTCGCAACAGTTGCCCGGGTTCGCCCGGGTTTCCGGCGCGGCACGACTCGTACGGGGGTCGCGAGCGGGCACGGGACCGGTGATCAGTGCGATACTCGGACAGTTCCGACGAGTGGATGACGTGTCAAAAGGACACGCGCACCGGGGGACCTGTACGGAACGAGGCAGGGAGGCGCGGCATGGGAGCACTTCGCGACGAGCACCACAACGGGTGGCTGATGCCCTCCGGGAACTACCCGGCCGCGGTGTACGACGACGAGTGGATCGAGCAGGAGACGGTGTCGTCCTCCCCCGCTCCCACGAAGATCGTCTCCCTGCGGCCGACGGGCTTCGAGGCGGCCCGCACGGTCGGCGAGCACATCCGGGCCAGCACGCCCGTGGTCATGGACCTCACCGAGATGGAGGAGGCCGAGGCCAAGCGGATGGTCGACTTCGCCTCCGGGCTGATCTTCGGCACCCGCGGCGGCATCGAGCGGATCGCCCGCCGGGTGTTCCTGCTGACGCCGGCCGACGTCGAGGTGATGGTGATCGACCGCCCGCTGGACGACACCGGCTTCTACAACCAGAGCTGACCGCAGCGCACCCGCGACCGGGGACGGCGACCGCCGTCCCCGGTTTTTTGCTGCCCGCGCCCGCCTGCGGCCTCCCTCCGGTGCCCGGTCAGGCCGCCTTTCCGGTACCCACGGGCCGCAGACGACCACGGACGACCACGCCTCATCTGCGGCACGGAAACATAAAATGAGACGCCGATGTCTCATTCGGAGTATGCTCGTCCCATGGCCACCGACCGTGACTCCGTCCTCGAAGCCGCCGTCGGCGTGCTCTCCCGCCGCCCGACCGCCCACCTCGACGAGATCGCCCGCGCCGCCGGCATCAGCCGCGCCACCCTGCACCGGCTCTTCCCGGGCCGCGACGCGCTGATCCGCGAGGTCGGCATGCTCGGACTCCACCGGTTCGGCGCCGCCCTCGACACCGCCGCCATCGAGGAGGGCGACGCCCACACCGCGCTGCGCCGCCTGGTCGACGCGACCGTCCCCGACGCCGCCCTCTGCGCCTTCCTGGCCGGCGAGAACCAGCTCTACGAGGACGACGAGATCAACGACCTCTGGGAGCGGCAGATCGTCCGGCTGCACGCGCTGTTCCTCCGCGGCCAGCAGGAGGGCGTCTTCCGGGTCGAGCTGTCCGCCGCCTGGCTGAGCGAGGCCTTCTTCGACCTGGTGGCCGGCATCGGCTGGGCCATCCAGGACGGCCGGCTCGCCCCGCGCGACGCCGCCTTCTCCCTCGCCGAGCTCTTCCTCGGCGGCGCGCTGCGACGCCCGTAGCACCACCACGTCCCACCCCATCCACAGCAACTCGGACCACAGGCCCCCGGAACCGGGGCCGGAAACCGATACCCCATGAGCAGTACCGTCCACACCAGCCCCCGCCAGCGCTGGACCGGCCTCGCCGTCCTCGTCCTGGCGGTCACCCTGGTCGCCGTCGACGCGACCGTCCTCTCCCTCGCCATACCGTCGATCAGCGAGACGCTGCGCCCCAGCGGCACCCAGCTGCTCTGGATCGGCGACGCGTACTCCTTCGTGCTCGCCGGCCTGCTGGTCAGCATGGGCTCGCTCAGCGACCGGATCGGCCGCAGGCGGCTGCTGCTGAGCGGCGCCACCGCGTTCGGCGCCGCCTCCCTGCTGGCCGCCTACGCCCCGAGCGCCGGCTGGCTGATCCTGGCCCGCGCGCTGCTCGGCGTGGCCGGGGCGACCATCATGCCGTCCACCCTGTCGCTGATCCGCAGCCTGTTCCCGGACGACCGCGAGCGGGCCACCGCGATCGGCATCTGGGGCGCGGCCGCCACCGCCGGCGCCGCCCTCGGCCCGGTGGTCGGCGGGGTGCTGCTGGAGCACTTCTGGTGGGGCTCGGTGTTCCTGCTGAACATCCCGGTCGTGGTGCTGCTGCTCGCCCTCGGCCGCTGGCTGCTCCCCGAGTCCCGCGACCCCGAGCCGGGCCGCTGGGACGTGCTGAGCGTGGCGCTGTCCCTGGCCGGTGTGATCGGCGTGGTCTACGCGATCAAGGAGGCCGCCGCCCACGGCGTGGTCCGCTGGGACGTGCCGGTCGCGGGCGTGCTGGGCGCCGCCGCGCTGACCGTCTTCGTCCGCCGCCAACTGCGCCTGCCCACCCCGCTGCTGGACGTCCGGCTCTTCGCCGACCGGCGGTTCACCGCGGCCGTGCTGGCCTCGCTCACCGCGCTGGTCGGGCTCTCCGGCGTGGTCTTCGTGACCTCGCAGTACCTGCAGCTGGTCCGCGGCTACGAGCCGCTCAAGGCGGGCCTGGCCGAGCTGCCGGCCTTCGCCGGCGCGGTGGTCGGCGGGCTGCTGACCGCCCGGCTGGTGCGGCGCACCGGCGCCCGGGCCGCGCTGACGGCCGGCCTGCTCGCCATGGGCGCCGGCATCGGGCTGATCGGCTGGATCCAGCAGGACACCACCTACCTGGTGCTGGCCGCCGCCTTCCTGATCGTCGGCACCGCCGAGGGCGTGGTCTACACGCTCGGCGCCGACCTGGTGCTGACCGCCGCCCCCGCCGACAAGGCCGGCGCCGCCTCGGCCGTGTCCGAGACCGCGTACGAGCTGGGCACCGCGCTCGGCATCGCCCTGGTCGGCTCGGTGGTCGGCTCGCTGTACGCGGGCGGGCTGGCCGTCCCGGCCGGGACGGACCCGGCCGCGGCCGCCCGGGCCGGCGAGTCGCTGGGCGGCGCGGTCGAGGCCGCCGGCGAACTGCCGCGGCCGCTGGCCGAGCCGCTGCTGGCGAGTGCCCGCGACTCCTTCGTGCACGGCATGAACGTCGCGGCGGTCCTGGCGGGCGTCCTGCTGCTGGCCGCCTCGGTGCTGGCGTGGCGCCTGCTGCGCGGGCTGCCCCGGGGAGCGGCGGACCAGCCGGACCGGCCGGACCAGTCGGACCAGTCGGACCAGCCGAAGCGGCGGCCGCAGCGGGCGAGCGCGTAACGGCGGCCCGCACCGTTCCGCACCCGGTCCCCGCGTCCCGCCCCGGACACGGGGACCGGTGCGTCCGGGGAGCGCCCCCGGGAGCGGCGGCGGGGGACGGCGGTCAGACGGTGCCGAAGGGGAGCTCCAGCTCGGCCCAGACGACCTTGCCGTCCCTGGTCAGCCGACTGCCCCAGCGCTGGGCGAGCTCGCTGACCAGGAACATGCCGCGGCCGCCCTCGTCCTGTTCCGCGAAGGGGCGCAGCTGGGGCGTCTGGCCGCCGGCGTCGGCGACCTCGACGGTGAGGACGCGGTCGCGGAAGAGCCGCAGCCGGCGCGGCGCGTCGGCGTGCAGCAGGGCGTTCGTGACCAGTTCGCTGACCAGCAGCTCGGCGTAGTCGGAGAGGGCGGCCAGGCCCCAGGCGTCCAGGGTGGCGCGGGTGAAGCGGCGGGCCTTGCCGGGGAGGCGCCCGCCGCCGGTGAGCGGGAGGTCGGCGATCCGGTCGGAGGGCAGCGGCAGCACCCGGGCCATGATCATGGCGATGTCGTCGTCGGTGCCGTCGGTGACCAGCGCGCCGAGGACGGCGTCGCAGCTCTGCTCCAGGGTGCGGCCGGGGCCGGCCAGGGTGCGGGCCATCAGGTCGATGCCGTCGTCGATGTCCTGGCCGCGCCGCTCGACCAGGCCGTCGGTGTAGAGGGCGACCAGGCCGCCCTCGGGGAGGGTGAACTCGATCGACTCGAAGGCGACGCCGCCGACGCCGAGCGGGACGCCGGGCGGCACGTCGATCTTGCGGGCGGTGCCGTCGGGGCTGACCGAGACCGGGGGCAGGTGGCCGGCCGAGGCGACCTGGACGGTGCGTTCCAGCGGGTCGTAGACCGCGCAGATGCAGGTCGCGAACTGGCCCTCGCCGATTCCCGAGGCGGTCTCGTCCAGCCGGGTGAGCACCTGCTCGGGCGGCATGTCCAGGGTGGCGAGGGTGCGGGCGACGGTGCGCAGCTGGCCCATGGTGGCGGCGGCGCGGATGCCGTGGCCCATCACGTCGCCGACCACCAGGGCGACCCGGCCGCAGGAGAGCGGGACGACGTCGAACCAGTCGCCGCCGACCTCGCTGACCACGCTGCTGGGCAGGTAGCGGTAGGCGATCTCCAGGCCCAGGGTGCGGTGGATCTCCTGCGGCAGCAGGCTGCGCTGCAGGGTCAGCGCGGTCTCGCGTTCGCGCCGGTAGAGCCGGGCGTTGTCGATGGCGAGGGCGGTGCGGGCGACGAGTTCCTCGGCGAGGGCGACGTCGGCGGCGGTGAACGGCTCGGGGTTGCGCATCCGGATGAACTCGGCGCCGCCGAGCACCATGCCCCGGGCGGTCACCGGCAGCATCAGGTACGAGTGGATGCCGGCCTCGATGCCGGGCGCGACCCGGTCCTCGCTGGCGACCAGGCCGCGGAGCACCTCCTGGTCGACGTGGGCGCGCAGCAGCGGGCGGCCGCTGCGCAGGCACTGGGTGTAGCTGCGCTCGGGCGCGTACTCGCTGACCTCGCCGACGGTGTCGACGGCGTGGGCGAGGCCGGACTCGTAGGACTCGCCGACGGCGACGGCGCGCAGCTGGACGGAGCGGTCGTCCGGGATGGCGGAGGGTTCGGCGCCGCGCAGGACGGGTTCGAGCAGGTCGACGGTGGCGAAGTCGGCGAAGCGCGGGACGACGGCCTCGATCAGTTCCTCGGCGGTGCGCTGGAGGTCGAGGGTGGTGCCGATCCGGGAGGTGGCCTCGGCGATGGTGGCGAGACGTTCCTGCGCGCGGGCGGCGCGGGCCTCGGCCTGGAAGCGTTCGGTGACGTCGATGATGGAGGAGCAGACGCCGAAGACCCGGCCGGTGGAGTCCTCCAGCCGGAAGTAGGAGGCCGACCAGGCGCGGTCGCGGCGCGGGTCGCCGGGGACGCGGCCGTGCGAGCGGGCGTCGACCACGGGCCGGCCGGTGACCAGGACCTGTCTCATGGTCTGTTCTATCTCGGCGCCGTTGATGCCGGGCAGGACGGCGCTGATCCGGCGGCCCAGGTGGTCCTCGACGGGGACGCCGTTCATCCGGGCCAGCGCCTCGTTGAGCCGGACGTAGCGCAGGTCGGTGTCGTAGACGGCCATGCCGATCGGGGACTGTCCGAAGATGCCGTCGAGGACGGCGAGGTCCGCCTCGACCCGGTGCAGGGCCGCGGTGTCCGAGGCGGTGGCGAGCAGCAGCAGGGTGCCGCCGGGGCCGGCTATCGGATAGGTGCGCAGTTCCAGCTCGACGTGGTGGCCGTCGCGGTGGCGGACCGGGAAGACGCCGGACCAGCCCTTGCCGGCCATGATGCGTTCGAACAGGGCGAGCACCTCGGGGCGGTCGGCCTCGCCGGTGAACAGGCGGGCCGCGTAGCTGCCGACGGCCTCGTCGGCGGAGTAGCCGAGCAGCGCCTCGGCGTCCTCGCTCCAGTGCAGGATCAGGCCGTCGTCCTGGAGCAGCGCGGTGGCGAGCGGGACCAGGCGGTGGCCGTCCAGGCGTACGGGGTTCCCGCCCGGTGCGGGACCGGCGGCGTCGGTCGCATCCCACTCGTGTCCGTGCATGATCAGGCAGCACCCCGGTTCGGCTCGTTCCCGGCCGGGCGGAGCCTCGCGGTCCGTGCCGGCCGGGGTTCTTCTCCAGACTGCACGGACATCGGCCGCCCGGCGACCCCTTGGTCAGGGGTATCTGCCGGTCGCGCCTGGTGTACGGGCGTCATGGGCGTTCCGGCCGCAGCGTACCCTCAAGAACGCTCGCCCACTGCCGGATCACTCCGGATCGTCTGGCGCTGTCGTCGGTGAGCAGGTTGGCCAGGCCGAGGCCGCGGGCCATGTCCAGGGTGGCCTGGACGGTCTCGCGGACGCCGGGCACGGTCTCGTCGGCGCCGAGGAACTCGACGGCGGCCCGGTGGGCCTCGCGGCCGACGTGGCCCTCCAGCGCGATGATCCGCTCGCGCAGCGGCTCCTCGGTGGCGGCGGCGACCCACAGGTGCAGGGCGGCGCGGAACAGCGGCCCGGTGTAGAGGCGCACGATCATGCCGACCACCGCCTCGGTGCGGGCCGGGCCGGCGGCCGGCAGCTCGTCCGCGTGGGCGCGGACGGCGGCCAGCCGCTCGGCGGTGACGTGCTCGACGGCCGCGGTGAACAGGTCCTCGCGGGTCGGGAAGTGGTGCTGGGCGGCGCCGCGCGAGACACCGGCCCGTTCGGCGACGACGCTCACCGTGGAGCCGTTCCAGCCGAGCTCGGCGAGGCAGTCGACGGCCGCCGCCAGCAGCCGCTGCCGGGTGGCGCGGCTGCGGTCCTGCTGCGGGGTGCGGGCGGCGGGGTGCGTGGTCATCGTCGGCGGCTGGTCCTGTTCGTACGGCGGCACGGCGGGGTCGATCCTCGCAGACGGGCGCCCGCCGCTCAGCGGGCGGCCTCCCGGGCGCGCAGCTCGCGGCGGAGGATCTTGCCGGCCGGGGACTTCGGGACGGCTTCCACGAACTCCACCGAGCGCACCTTCTTGTAGGGGGCGACCTGGCCGGCCACGAAGGCGGTGACCTCCTCCTCGGTGAGCGCGGAGCCCGGCGCGCGGACCACGAAGGCCTTGGGCCGCTCGGTGCCCTCGGCGTCGGTGACGCCGATGACGGCGGCGTCGGCGATCCCGGGGTGGCCGAGCAGCAGCGCCTCCAGCTCGGCGGGGGCGACCTGGTACCCCTTGTACTTGATGAGCTCCTTCACCCGGTCGACGATGAACAGGTAGCCGCGCTCGTCCACGTACCCGACGTCGCCGGTGTGCAGCCAGCCGTCGGCGTCGATGGTGGCGGCGGTGTCGGAGGGCCGGCCGAAGTAGCCCTTCATCACCTGCGGGCCGCGGATCAGCAGCTCGCCCCGCTCGCCGGGGCCGAGGTCGGGGTCGCTGCCGTCGAGTGCGGCGACCCGCAGTTCGGTGGAGGGCACCATCCGGCCGACGGAGCCCGGCGAGGGGTCCGGCTCGGTCGGCGAGACGACGTGCGAGACCGGCGAGAGCTCGGTCATGCCGTAGCCCTGGAGCACCCGCGGCAGGCCGAGCCGGCGGGCGCAGGCCTCGGCGAGCTCGTGGTCCAGCGGGGCGGCGGCGCACAGCAGGTACTCCACCGAGGAGAGGTCGAAGCGGTCGACGACCGGGTGCTTGGCGAGGGCGAGGGCGATCGGCGGGGCGACGATCAGCGCCTGGACGCGCTGTTCCTCGATGGTGCGGCAGAACTGCTCCAGGTCGAAGCGGGGCAGCACGACGACGGTGGCCCCGCAGCGCAGCGGCTGGTTCAGCAGGGCGGCCAGGCCGTAGATGTGGAAGAACGGCAGGACGGCGAGGATCCGTTCGCCCGCCGCGGGGTGGTAGAGGGCGTCGGTCTGGGCCAGGTTGGTGGCGATCGAACGGTGGGTGAGCATCACGCCCTTGGGCAGGCCGGTGGTCCCGCTGGAGTAGGGCAGCACGGCGATGTCGCGGGCCGGGTCGATGGCGGGCTCGGGCTCGGGGCCGGTGGAGGCCAGCAGGTCGGCCAGCGAGCGGTGGCCCTCGGCGCCGTCCAGCACGATGATCTCGGCGAGCGGCTCGCCCTCGGCGGCGAGCTTCCCGGCGGCCTGCCGGGCGGTGTCCAGGAACGGCGAGACGGTGACCAGCCAGCGGGCGCCGCTGTCGGCCAGCTGCCCGGCCAGCTCGCCGGCGGTGGCCAGCGAGGAGACGGTGGTGACGGTGGCGCCGGCCCGGGTGGCGCCGTAGAAGGCCATCGGGTAGCCGATCGTGTTGGGGCTGAACAGCGCCACCACGTCACCCCGGCGCACGCCCGCCTCGGCGAGGCCGGCGGCCACCCGGCGCACCGCCGTGCCGAGCTGGGCGTGGCTGACCGTCTCCCCCGTGACGCCGTCGATCAGGGCCGGCCGGTCGCCGTACCGGTCCGCCGCGCCGAGCACCGCGTCGTGGATCGGCAGGTCGACGACGGCGACCTCCGGGAACTCGCTGTGGAACACCAAGGCGTGCCTCCTGGTTGGTAGTTGACGCACGATCGGGTGGCCGATGGGGGCGCCGGCGGACCGGCCGGCCGGGGGCGCGGACAGGAGCATACGGACAGTGGCGGAACGTTGCGCCATTGTGACGAAGGATCGGGGGAGCGCGCGTGGCACGCTTGCCGCGCCCGGCGGCCGGACCGACGGTGGGCTGCACGGCCGCCCGCCCCCGAGCGCGGCCCCCGACCCTGGAGCACCCCACCGTGAGAAGCACTGCCCTTCTGCCGTCCCCTCGTCGTCTGCTCGCCGCCACCGCGGCGGCGGCCGCGCTGACCTTCGGCGCGGCGCCGGTCGCGTTCGCCGCGCCGGGCGACAACGGCGACGTCAAGGTGCACGACAGCAGTACCGACGAGAACAACCAGAACGACGACCCGAAGGTCTGCACGTTCTACTTCGACGCCTTCAACTTCGACACCGTCACGCTGGTCAGCTGGACCGTCGAACAGCAACCGCCGACCGGGAACGCGCTGGTCCTGGCCGGTTCGCTCGTGCTGACCGACGGACACGGCCGCACCACCGACTACAGCCTGCCGGACGGGCACTACCGGCTGAACTGGACGTTCGCCGGTGAGAACGGCAGCGCCAAGCACAAGGTGTTCGACGTTCAGTGCGCCACCTCCTCGCCGTCGCCGTCCAACTCGCCCTCGCCGTCCTCCTCCCCGTCGCCGACCAAGTCGCCCTCGCCCTCCACCTCACCGTCCCCCTCGCCCTCGCCCGGCGTCTCCCCCAGCCACTCCCCCGGCCACTCCCCGAAGCCCGGACCGCACGGCGGCGTCGGCACCGGCGGCGGCGGCACCTCCGGCTCCAACACCGCGGAGGTGCTCGGCGGCTCCGCGCTGATCGCCGGGGCGGCCTGGTTCGGGATCCGCTCGCTGCGCCGGCGCGCCGGACGCAATGCCCAGTCCTGACCCGCGGCGCCGCCACGCGCGCCTCGGCCCCGGCCGTCTGACGGCCGGGGCCGTCGCCGTGGCGGTGGCCGCCGGAGCGTGGCTGGTGCAGGACGGCAGCACGGACGGCGGCGGGCCGCCGCTGCCCCCGGCGTACTCCGCGGGCGTCCCGGCGTCGGCGGCACCGCCCGCCGGGCCGCCGTCACCGGCCCCCGCCGCGCCCGCACCGTCGCCCGCTCCGGCGCACGCGCCGCTGCCCGCCTCGGAGCCCACCCGGATCAGGATTCCGTCGATCAAGGTGGACGCCCCGGTGATGGGCCTCGGCCTGGACGCCACCGGCCACCTGGCCAGTCCGCCGATGGACCAGCGCAACCTGGCCGGCTGGTACCGGGACGGCGTGACCCCGGGGGCGCGGGGCAACGCGCTCGCCGTCGGGCACGCCGACAACCGCACCGGGCCGGCCGTCTTCTACCGGCTCGGCCTGCTGCGCCGCGGCGACACCGTCGAGGTGGTCCGCAAGGACCGGCGCACGGCGGTGTTCACCATCGACGACGTGCGGGTCTTCGCCAAGAAGGACTTTCCGGACGCGCTGGTGTACGGCGCCACCGACCGGGCCGAGCTGCGGGTGATCACCTGCGGCGGGAAGTTCGACAAGCGGACCGGGTACGAGTCCAACACGGTGGTGTTCGCCCATCTCTCCTCCGTCCGCTGAGCCGGTTCGCCCGCTGAGCCGGTTCGCCCGCCGGGTCCGCTCGTCCGCGGGGTCGTCCGCCGCGCCCGCTCGTCCGCCGGACTGCGTCGCCCCCGCCCGCCGTGCCCGTCCGTCGCGCCATGCCCGTCCGTCGCGCGCGGTCAGTACGACCTGGGCAGGCCGAGGGTGTGCTGGGCCACGTAGTTGAGCACCATCTCCCGGCTGACCGGCGCCACCCGGCCGACCCGGGTGGCGGCGAGCAGGGCTGCCAGGCCGTACTCCTGGGTGAGGCCGTTGCCGCCCAGGGTCTGCACGGCCTGGTCGACCGTCCGGGCGGCGGCCTCGCCGGCCGCGTACTTGGCCATGTTGGCGGCCTCGCCGGCCGCGAGGTCGTCGCCCGCGTCGTAGAGCAGTCCGGCCTTCTGGGTCATCAGCCGGGCGAGCTCGATCTCCACCGCGCACTGGGCGAGCGGGTGGGCGAGGCCCTGGTGCGCGCCGATCGGGGTCGACCAGACGGTGCGCTCCTTCGCGTAGCCGACGGCCTTGCCGAGCGCCTGGCGGGCGAGGCCGAGCGAGAACGCGGCGGTCATGATCCGCTCGGGGTTGAGGCCGGCGAAGAGCTGCAGCAGCCCGGCGCTCTCGTCGCCGACCAGCGCCTCGGCGGGCAGCCGGACGTCGTCCAGGAAGACCTGGAACTGCTTCTCCGGGGCGACGAGTTCCATCGGGATCGGCCGGAACTCGAAGCCCGGGGTCGGGCGCGGGACGACGAACAGGGCGGGCCTGAGCTTGCCGGTGCGAGCGTCCTCGGTGCGGGCGACGAACAGCACGGCGTCGCAGTGGTCGATGCCGGACACGAACACCTTGCGGCCGGTGAGCAGCCAGTCGTCGCCGTCCCGGCGGGCGACGGTGGAGATGCGGTGGGAGTTGGAGCCGGCGTCGGGTTCGGTGATGCCGAAGGCCATCCTCCTGGTGCCGTCCGCGAGCCCGGGCAGCCACTGCCGCTTCTGCTGCTCGGTGCCGTAGCGGGCGATGACCGTGCCGCAGATCGCCGGCGAGACGATCAGCAGCAGCAACGGGCAGCCGGCGGTGCCGAGTTCCTCCAGCACGATGGCGAGGTCGGTGATGCCGCCGCCCCCGCCGCCGTACTCGACGGGCAGGTTGACACCGAGGTAGCCGGCCTTGCCGGCCTCGGCCCAGAGCTCCTCGGGGGCCTCGCCGGCCCGGGCCTTGGCCAGGTGGTACGCGGAGCCGTAGCGCCGGCCGAGGCCGGCCACGGCGGTGCGCAGGGCCTGGCGTTCGGGGGTCTCGATCAGCGGGCTGCCGGGGGCGGTGGTGCGCGGTGCGGACATGCGGTGGTCCTTTCCGGGCGGGGTGTCGGCTGAGGGGCGCCGTCGGCCGGGGCACCGTCGGCCGGGGGCCTCCGGGCACGCCGGCCGGGGGCGCCCCGGGTCACGGCGTGGGCTGGACGACGGCCAGCAGGCTGCCGAGTTCGACCTGCTGGCCCGGGGCGGCGCGGAGTTCGGCGAGCACGCCGTCGGCGGGGGCGGTGACGCGGTGCTCCATCTTCATCGCCTCCAGCCAGAGCAGCGGCTGCCCGGCGGTGACGGTGTCGCCGACGGTGGCGGCGGTGCGGACGACGGTGCCGGGCATCGGGGCGAGCAGGGCACCGGGGTCGGTGTGGGCGGCCGGGTCGGGGAAGCGCTCCAGCGCGGTGAGCACGGTGGCGCCGGCCGCGGTGTCGACGTGCACCCGGTCGCCGTGGCGGGCGACCTCGAAGGTGTGCCGGACCGGTCCGGTCCGCAGGACGACCCGCTCCGGCGTCGAGGAGACCAGGGCCGTGCCCGGGTGGTCCTCGGCCCGCAACCCGTCCCGGGTGAGCCGGTAGCGGACCTCGAACTCGGCGCCGTCGTCCGCCCGGTAGCGCTTGACCTGCGGCTGCGAGGGCAGGTTGCGCCAGCCGGACGGCAGCGCGCCCCGGCGGCCCGCCGCGTCGGCGAGGGCGGCGGCCAGCGCGGCGAGGGCGGTGGACCGCTCGTCCGGCGCGGTCAGTGCGGCGGCGTGTTCGGCGAGGAAGCCGGTGTGCAGGTGCCCGGCCAGGAAGGCCGGGTGGCGCAGCGACCGGACCAGCAACTCCCGGTTGGTGACGGGTCCGTGGATCCGGGCCCGGGCGAGCGCGTCCGCCAGCTTCCGGGCGGCGGCGGGCCGGGTCGGCGCCCAGGCGATCACCTTCGCCAGCATGGCGTCGTAGTGCACGGTGACCTCGTCGCCGTTGCCGGTCCCGGCGTCCAGGCGCAGGCCGCGGCCGGTGAACTCGGTGTGTGGCGAGCGGAGTTCGAGCCGGTGCACGGTGCCGGTCGCCGGCCGCCAGTCGTGGGCCGGGTCCTCCGCGTAGAGCCGGGCCTCGATCGCGCAGCCGGCCGGCTCCGACGGCGCCGCGGCCAGCGCCTCCCCCTCGGCGACGGCGAGTTGGAGGGCGACCAGGTCGAGCCCGGTGACCGCCTCGGTCACCGGATGCTCGACCTGCAGGCGGGTGTTCATCTCCAGGAAGTGGAACCGGCCGTCCTCCGCGAGCAGGAACTCCGCCGTGCCCGCGCCGACGTAGCCGATCGCCTGCGCGGCGGCGATCGCGGCGGCGTGCAGCCGGCCGCGCAGCTCGGGGGCGAGGCCGGGCGCCGGCGCCTCCTCGATCACCTTCTGGTGCCGCCGCTGGAGCGAGCAGTCGCGGTCGCCGACCGCCCACACCGTGCCGTGCGCGTCGGCGAGGAGCTGGACCTCGACGTGCCGGCCGGTGGGCAGGTAGCGCTCGCAGAACACCTCGTCGGAGCCGAAGTTCTTCGCCGCCTCGGCGCGGGCGGCGGCGAGCTCGTCCGCCAGGTCGGCCAGCCGGTGCACCACCCGCATGCCGCGTCCGCCGCCGCCGGCCGCCGCCTTGACCAGCAGCGGCAGGTCGGCCTCGACCGGGTCGGTGACGGCGGCCAGCACCGGGACGCCGGCGGCGGCCATCAGGCGCTTGGCGGCGGTCTTGGAGCCCATCGCGGCGATGGCCGCCGGGGGCGGGCCGATCCAGGTCAGGCCGGCGTCCAGGACGGCCTGCGCGAACCCGGCGTCCTCGGAGAGGAAGCCGTAGCCCGGGTGGACGGCGTCGGCGCCGGCGGCCAGCGCGGCGGCGATGACGAGGTCGCCGCGCAGGTAGGTGTCGGCGGGCGCCGCGCCGGGCAGCCGGACGGCGAGGTCGGCCTCGCGGGTGTGCGGGGCGTCGGCGTCCGGGTCGGAGTGGACGGCGGTGGTGGCGATGCCCAGGCTCCGGCAGGTGCGGAAGACCCGGCGGGCGATCTCACCCCGGTTGGCGACCAGCAGATTGGTGATCACTTCGGTCCCTCTCACATTCGGAAGACGCCGTAGCCGCGCGCGCCCTCGACCGGCGCGTTGTGGATCGCGGAGAGGCAGAGGCCGAGCACGGTCCGGGTGTCGCGCGGGTCGATCACGCCGTCGTCGTAGAGCCGGCCGGACAGGAAGACCGGCAGCGACTCGGCCTCGATCTGCTGCTCGACCATCGCCCGGATCGCGGCGTCCGCGTCCTCGTCGTAGGGCTGCCCCTTCGCGGCGGCCGACTGCCTGGCCACGATGGAGAGCACGCCGGCCAGTTGCTGCGGCCCCATCACCGCCGACTTGGCGCTCGGCCAGGCGAACAGGAACCGCGGGTCGTACGCCCGCCCGCACATGCCGTAATGACCGGCCCCGTAGGAGGCGCCCATCAGCACGGACAGGTGCGGGACCCGCGAGTTGGCGACGGCGTTGATCATCATCGCGCCGTGCTTGATGATGCCGCCCTGCTCGTAGTCCCGGCCGACCATGTAGCCGGTGGTGTTGTGCAGGAACAGCAGCGGGATGTCCCGCTGGTTGGCCAACTGGATGAACTGGGCGGCCTTCTGGGACTCCTGGCTGAACAGCACGCCCTGCGCGTTGGCGAGGATGCCGACCGGGTAGCCGTGCAGCCGGGCCCAGCCGGTCGCGAGGCTGGCGCCGTAGCGCGGCTTGAACTCGTCGAAGTCCGAGCCGTCCACGATCCGGGCGATCACCTCGCGCGGGTCGAACGGCACCTTGAGGTCACCGGGGACGATGCCGAGCAGCTCGTCCTCGTCGTACCTCGGCGGCTCGGCGTGCGCGTCGGGGCCGGGGCCGGGCTTGCGGTGGTTCAGCCGGGCGACGATCCGCCGGGCCAGCCGCAGCGCGTCCGGCTCGTCCACCGCGAAGTGGTCGGCCAGGCCGGAGGTGCGGGCGTGCATCTCGGCGCCGCCCAGCGACTCGTCGTCGGACTCCTCGCCGGTGGCCATCTTCACCAGCGGCGGCCCGCCGAGGAACACCTTCGCCCGCTCCTTCACCATCACGGTGTGGTCGGACATCCCCGGCACGTACGCGCCGCCCGCCGTCGAGTTGCCGAACACCACGGCCACGGTGGGGACGCCGGCCGCGGAGAGCCGGGTGAGGTCGCGGAAGAGCGCCCCGCCGGGGATGAAGATCTCCTTCTGGCTGGGCAGGTCGGCGCCGCCGGACTCGACCAGGTTGACCAGCGGGAGGCGGTTGACGAGCGCGATCTCGTTGGCCCGCAGGGCCTTGCGCAGCGTCCACGGGTTGCTGGCGCCGCCGCGCACGGTCGGGTCGTTGGCGGTGATCACGCACTCGACCCCCTCGACCACGCCGATGCCGGTGACCAGGGCGGCCCCGACCGGGTGGTCGCTGCCCCAGGCGGCGAGCGGGGAGAGTTCGAGGAACGGCGAGTCCGGGTCGATCAGCAGCTCGATCCGCTCGCGGGGCAGCAGCTTGCCGCGGCCGCGGTGCCGTTCGACGTACTTGGGGCCGCCGCCGGCCAGCGCCTTGGCGTGCTCACCGGCCAGCTCCTCCAGCTTGCCGAGCATCGCGGCGCGGTACTCGGCGTAGTCGGCGCCCGCCGGGTCGAGGCGGGTGGGCAGGACGGTCACAGCAGCGCCTCCGGTATGTCGAGGTGGCGGGAGCGCAGCCACTCCCCCAGGGCCTTGGCCTGCGGGTCGAACCGGTGCTGGGCGGCGACCCCCTCGCCGAGCAGGCCGGTGATGGTGAAGTTGACCGCCCGCAGGTTGGGGAGCAGGTGCCGGGTGACGGGCAACTCGGCGGTTTCGGGCAGCAGTTCGCGCAGGCGGTCGGTGGTGAGGGTGTGCGCGAGCCAGCGCCAGCCGGCGTCGTCGCGGGCCCAGACGCCGAGGTTGGCGTCGCCGCCCTTGTCTCCGCTGCGGGCGCCGGCCACCAGGCCGAGCGGGGCGCGCCGGGTCGGCCCCGCGGGCGCCGGCGGCTCGGGGAGTCCGGGCTCGGGGAGTCCGGGCTCGGGGAGTCCGGGCTCGGGGAGTCCGGGCTCGGGGAGCCCCGGTCCGGTCGGTCCCGGTCCGGTCGGTCCCGGCCCGGGGAGCCCCGGCCCGGGGACGTCCGACTCGGGGAGCCGCCGGCCGGCCCGGGCCCGCGCCTTCGACGGCGGGACGGCGACCCGGCGGCCGTCCGGCAGGACGGCGGTGTGCTCGACCAGCCCGGCGTCGACGTGCGCGGCGGTGAACACCCCGTACGGCGCGCCCGGCCCGGGCGGGGCGGTGAGGTGGAACCCCGGGTAGCCGGCGAGCCCCAACTCCACGGCCGCCCGCCCGAGTTCCCGGCCGACCTTGGCCGGGTCGCGGTCCCGGGCGGTGAGCCGGAGCAGCGCGGAGGCGGTCTCCTCGGTACCGGCGTCCGGGTGGTCGGTCCGGGCCAGCGTCCAGCGCAGTTCGGCCGGGCGGCGCTCCGGTGGCAGCGCGTCCGCGAACTGCCGCCGCACCAGGGCCGCCTTGGCCTCGATGTCCAGCCCGGTGAGCACGAAGACCACCTCGTTGCGGTGGCCGCCGAGCCGGTTCAGCCCGACCTTCAGCGTCGGCGGCGGTGCCTCGCCGCGCACCCCGTCGATCCGGACCCGGTCCGGCCCCTCCTGGGTCAGCCGGACGCTGTCCAGCCGGGCCGTGACGTCGGGGCCGAGGTAGCGCGGGCCGCCCGTCTCGTACAGGAGTTGGGCGGTGACGGTGCCGGTGGTGACGGCGCCGCCGGTGCCCGGGTGCTTGGTGATGACGCTGGAGCCGTCCGCGTGCAGCTCGGCCAGCGGGAAGCCCGGGCGCGCGACGTCGTGCTCCTGGAAGAACGCGTAGTTGCCGCCGGTCGCCTGCGCCCCGCACTCCAGCACGTGGCCGGCCACCACGGCGCCGGCCAGGGCGTCCAACTCCCCTTCGTCCCAGCCGAAGTGGGCGATGGCCGGGCCGGCCACCAGGGCCGCGTCGGTCACGCGGCCGGTGACCACCACGTCCGCGCCCGCCCGCAGGCACTCGGCGATCCCGAACGCCCCGAGGTAGGCGTTGGCGGCCAGCAGCCCCTCCGGGAGGCCGAGTTCGGCCCGGCGCGGCAGCAGGTCGTCCCCCTCGACGTGCGCCACGGCCGGCCCGAGCCCCTGCCGCTCGGCCAACGCGCGGACGGCCTCCGCCAGTCGGGCCGGATTGAGCCCGCCGGCGTTGACCACGATCCGCACCCCGCGCTCCAGCGCCAGCCCGAGGCACTCCTCCAACTGCCGCAGGAAGGTCTTGGCGTAGCCCAGCCCCGGGTCCCCGAGCCGGTCCCGCGCCAGGATCAGCATGGTCAGCTCCGCCAGGTAGTCCCCGGTCAGCACGTCCAGCGGCCCACCCGTGAGCATGTCCTCGACCGCCGAGAAGCGGTCCCCGTAGAAGCCCGAGGCATTGCCGATCCGCAGTACCGAACGCACGCGTGCCCTCCAACTGCCCTGCCGGTTGGCGTCGGTGAGCAGCGTGGCACCGGCACGCAAAAGAAGCAAGCATGCCTGCTTGTTTTCGCGCCGAACCCCGCCCCCGCGGGGCTTACCGCCCGGACCGCGCCACCGCCCGCGGAGGACTAGACGGTGTCGGGAACCGGGGTCTCGTCGGGGTGGGCGGGGGTTGCGGGGGCCGGGGCGTGGGGTGGGCGGCGGGTGCGCTCGGCCCATGCGGCCACCGGCGGGCCGGCCGCGCCCACGGCCGCGAAGAACACCCCGAGCAGCAGCCAGCCCGCGTGTCCGAGCCCGAGGACCGCTGTCGTGAGGACCATCGGGGCCAGGGCCTGCCCGGCGTCGAAGCCGACGCCGAAGAGGCCCTGGTACTGCCCCTGGGCGTGGTCGGGGGCGAGACCGAAGGCGAGCGCGTAGCCGCCCGAGGACTCCCACACCTCTCCGAGGGAGTGCACGACGACGGCGAGGACGGCGAGCGCCGGGGCGACCCAGGGCGGGACGTCCGCGGTCAGGGCCATCAGGGGGCAACTGACCAGGAAGAGCAGCCCCGCGAGGCGGAACGCCCGGCCGCCCTGGCGCGGTGTCTCCACCCCCGAGCCGATCCTGCTCTGGAGCAGCACGCACACCCCGCTGTTGACCGCGTAGACCGCCGCCACGGTCCAGCGGGGCGCGTCGGTGTGGGCGGAGAGCCAGATCGGCAGCAGCAGGGAGACGGTCTGGTACTGCAGGCCCATCGCGCTGTAGAGCGCGACGAAGGACACGAACGGCCGGTCGGACAGGACGGCCCAGCGGTGGTGCTCCTCGGGCCGGGGCAGGGGCGGGTAGTTCGGGACGCCGCCCAGGGCGATCAGGCCGGCGCAGGCGAAGCTGGCGGCGTTGGCGAGGATGAGCACGGTGTAGGCGGCGCGGGTGTCGGCCGAGACGGCGAAGGCGGCGCCGACGGTGCCCAGGACCACGCCGAGGTTGACGAACGTGCGGAGCTTCGCCCGGAAGGCGGCCGGGCGTTCACCGCCGGCACGGGCGACGAGCGCGCCGCCCGCGGCGCCGCCCGCCGTCGCCGCCAGCCGGTCGAGGGTGGCGATGAGCGTGAACGTGACCCAGTCGTGGATGAGGACGAACCCGGCCATCGTCGCGGCCTGCACCATGACGGCCGTCATCCAGACCGTGCGCGGCCCGTACCGGTCGGCCAGGTTCCCGGCCGGGACCCCGGCCAGCAGCCCGACCAGCCCGGCGATCGTGAGGCCGACGCCGACCCGTGCGGCGGGCAGGTGCACCACCAGCGTGAAGTAGAGCACCGACGCGGTGTTGAACAGCCCGTTGCCCACCCGGCTGACGAAGCTCGCGACGATGAGGGCACGCTGCGGACCGTCCGGCGCCGGTAAGCCGGCCGTCCGCGGCCCCGCACTCTTCGCGATCATGCGAAACAGGCTAACAGCGCCCCCGCGGCCGCCCTCCGCGCGGTCCGGGCCGGCTCTTCCGCCCGTCGGCCCGTCGCGCCCGGCGCGTGGTTCCCCGAACCCGCGGACCTGACCGGCACGCGGTTCCCCGAACCGCGGACCTGACCCGCCGACCTGACCCGCCGGGCGCGTGAGGCGTTCCGCGCCCTTCGCCACGCCTCAGGCCGGGGCGCCCTCATCGCGGCCGGTCGTCGCGGCGATCCTGGTGAGGTCGAGGTCGTCGCCGCTGACGTCGGCGAGCCAGCTGTCGTGGACGTATTCGAACGCGTACGTCCGGGTGTCGAGTACGCCGATGCTGCCGGCCGTGATCCGCTGCTCCGGATTGACCGGCTCGGGCTGCCACCGGTCCCGCTTGGGGTCGACCAGCTGGGCGAGCGCGTGCGACACCGTCCGGCCGTAGCGGCGCGGTCCGTTCTCGTGGTGGTAGTGGCCGCCGACGTGCAGGCGCGGCTGGAGGTGCTCGATCAGCCTGGACAGCCTGGCCGAGCCCTGGACGTCCCCGCGCCGGCTGCGGGACATGCCGTAGGGGCCGTCGTGGGTGACGAGCACGTCGATGCTGCCGGGCTCGGTGGCGAGCAGCCGCGCGTACGCGTCGTCGTCGAAGTCCATCTTCCCCGGTGCCTCGATCAGACCGAGGAACGCCACCCGCGCCCCCGCGACCTCGGTGACGTGACCGCAGACGGCGTGGTGGAACGCGCCGAAGGGATCCACGGGCACGACCTCGGCGCGGGCCCGGTCGTGCAGGGACTCCAGCCACTCGTGGTCCTCGTGGTTGCCGCTGAGGAACAGGATCCGGGGCACCTGCCGGAGGGCCGCGAGCACACCGGCGGTCACCCGCGCCGACGGATCCAGCAGCCGGAAGAAGTCGCCCTGCGCCGGATTGTCCGCGTGGAACCTGCGGCTCGCTTCGTCGAACCGGTCGGGGGAAGGGTAGGCCCCCAGATCCCCGACCTGGATCACGGCGTCCAGCCGGATCCCCCGCCGCGCCTGCAGCGTCATCACAGCGCCCAGCGCGTGCAGCACACGCCCGTGGACATCGCCGATGAAGGCGATCTTCATCGCTCACCATCCCGTGCTCGAGACAATCGTTCGTGTCCCGGCAGGCCGGGCGACGCAACGGTGAGATGTCGACCACCGGTCCCCTGACCGGTTGCCCACGACCCAGCGCTCCGTCGTCCTGTCGGCCTACCGAGCCGAGGCCAGTATCCGAACGGGACCGAAGGGCCGTCAATCTCGGATGGGTGAACGCTCTCCGGGCCCCCGCCCGCTCTCCGCTCCCCCGCGGCGGAGAGCGGACGGGGGCCGGCCCGGGTCAGGCGGTGTAGCCGCCGTCCACGGCGAGGGAGGTGCCGGTGACGTAGCGGCCGCCGGGGCCCGCCAGGAAGGCCACCGCGGCGGCGACGTCCTCGGCCCCGCCGTACGTGCCCAGGGCGGTGAGGGAGCGCTGGAAGTCGGCGCTCCCGCCGTCGGCCGGGTTCATGTCGGTGTCGATCGGGCCCGGGTCCACGACGGTGGCGGTGATCCCGCGCGGCCCCAGCTCGCGGGCCAGCCCCTTGGTCAGCCCGACGAGGGCGGTCTTCGCCATCGCCTGCAGGACGAAGTCCGGGCCGGGCACGCGGCCGTTGAAGCACGAGCCGATGCTGATGATCCGCCCGCCCTCGCCCAGGTGCCGGGCGGCGGCCTGGGAGGCCAGGAACACCGACCGGACGTCCACGGCGAGCACCCGGTCCAGCTCCTCGGCGGACACCTCCGCGAGCGGCCCGTGGGCGAGGAAGCCGGCGTTGTTCACCAGGATGTCGAGCCGGCCCAGCTCCCGCACCGTCCGCTCCACGGCCTCGGCGGCGGCGGTCGGCTCGGTCAGGTCGGCCCGGATGACCACGGCCGTGCCGCCGTCCGCCTCGATCTCCTTGGCGACCTCCTCCGCCTGGTCCGCCGCCTGGACGTAGGTCAGCGCCACCGCCGCCCCCGCGGCGGCCAGCCGCTTGGCGACGGCCGCGCCGATCCCGCGGCTGCCCCCGGTCACCAGGGCCACCTTGCCGGTCAGTTCACTCATCGCTGCCTCCTCCGTAGGCGGTGTGCTCATCGCTCCGGCATGGTAGAAGTTGACACCGGTGTCAGGTTCAAGTCGTGCTCGGGCGAGGAGAGTCATGCGGATCGGCGAACTGGCCCGCCGCAGCGGGGTGAGCGAGCGCTCCCTGCGCTACTACGAGACGCAAGGCCTGCTGCGCGCGGAGCGCACCCCCGGCGGCCACCGGGAGTACGGCGACTGGGCGGTCGACCGCGTCGTGCGCATCCAGACGCTCTTCGCCGCCGGCCTGAACAGCCGGAAGATCGCCCAACTGCTGCCCTGCATGCGGGATGCGGACGGCGGGCCGAACGAAGTCGCCACCGCGGAGCTGGTCGACGAGCTCACCGCGGAGCGCGACCGCATCAACCGCATGATCACCGACCTGGTCCGTTCCCGTGACGTGCTGGACGAGGTGATCGACACGGCGTCGGAGCGGGTGACCACCGCGGGCCGGTGAGAGCGCCGGCGGCCGCCGCCGGTAGCCCTTCGACGAAGGCCCTCAGCCGACCAGCCGGCAGAGCGGCTCGGCCGTGCCGTGGCGCATGGTCAGGGTGCGGTAGCCGGTGGCGTCGATGTCCACGGTGTAGCTGCCGTCGACGGTGTAGAGGTCCCGGGGGAGGTTGCCCCGGTGCTCGGCGAACCCGAGCAGGATCGGGCCGTGGGCGCGCCACGTCTGCGACCCGTCCGGGCGGTAGTCGACCACGGACCGGCCGCCGGCGTCCGCGTCGTACCAGGCGCCCGTCACCGTGTTGGTGAGCCGCATGACCAGGGCGCCCTTGAACGCCGCCCGCCGCACGGTGCCGTCGGCGTCCGCCTCCAGCACCCGCCGGAGCACCTGGTCCACCACGGGTTCGAGGTGCACGGGGAAGTCGCAGCGCGCCCCCGCGGGCAGGTCGAACGACGCCGAGGGCCACCGCTCCCACCCTCCGCCGCCCTCGCCCGAGGCGGCCCCGCCGGTCGCGACCCCGGCCGTCGCGCCCCCGCCCTTCGCGCCCCCGCCCGTCGCGGCCCCGGCCGGGGCGGCCGCCAGGGCGACCAGGGTCGCGGCGGCCATCGCGGTGCACAGCACAATGCGTCGCATCATCACTTCTCCTGACGAGGTGTCGGCCTTGACCGGACCAGCCTCACACCACCCCCTGACCGGATTCTGACCACCCGCCACGGGACCGTCCCGGCGCGCCGTTCTAAGGTTGCCCGCCATGGAGTTCCGACTGCTCGGCCCGTTCGAGGCCGGCCACGAGGGGGAGCGCGTCCTGCTGGGCAGCCGCCGCCAGGAGCGCTGCCTGCTGGCGGTGCTGCTGCTGGAGGACGGCCGGGTGGTCACCACCGACCGCCTGATCGACCTGCTCTGGAACGGAAGCCCGCCCGCCGCGGCCCGCGCCACCGTGCACACGTACATCGGGCGGCTGCGGGCCCGGCTGCGACCGTACCGGGTGACGGTCGAGACCCGGCACGACGGATACGCCCTCGCCCCCGGCCCGCACACCGTCGACGTGCGGGAGTTCCTCGACCTGCTCGGCCGGGCGGCCGCCGGCGGCGACCCCGGCGAGCGGCTGCGCTGCTACGACCGGGCGCTGGCGCTCTGGCGCGGACCGCTGCTCGCCGACGTGGCCGACGGCACACTGCGCGGACGGCTCGGCGAACGCCTCACCGAGCTGCGGCTGTCCGCCCTGGAACAGCGGGCCGCCCTCCGGCTCGCGATGGGCCGGCACGACCAGGTCCTCGCCGAACTCAGCGGGCCCGCCGCCGAGTTCCCGGCCCGCGAGCGGCTGGTCCTGGCTCTGATGACCGCCCTCTACCGGGCCGGCCGGCAGAGCGAGGCACTGGCCCTCTTCCGCAGCACCCGGCAGCTGCTGGTGGACACCCTCGGCATCGAGCCCGGCCCCGAGCTGGCCACCCTGCACGACCGGATCCTCCGGGCCGACCCCCGCCTGGACCGCCCGCCGGCCCCGCTGTACGCGGTGCGGGTCGGCGAGGAGTGGCTGCCGTGGAGCGCGGGCGGGCACCCGGCACTGGAGTTCTGCAACACCTACGCCGGCTGGGGGTCCACGGACCTCCCCGGCTCCGACTGGCTGCGCGGCTACCCCACCCTCGCCGTCTGGGCGGGCCACCACGACCTGGCCGACGAGCCGCTCGTCGGGCGGCTGCTCCGGCAGGCGCGGGAACGGCCCGAGGAGGCCGCCGCCGTACTGGCCGAGGCCCGCGCGTTCCGGGCGGACCTGTACGCCTGCCTGACCGACCCCCAGGACGGCGGCGCCTTCGCCGCGGTGGCCGCCGTCGTCCAGGAGGCCGCCCGCTGCGCCGTCCTCGTCCGACGCGAGGACGGCCTGGCCCACTGGCGACTGCCCCCGGCGGCCGGCCTGCGGCTGCCGCTGTACGCCGCCGCCCGCGCGGCCGCCGAGCTGCTCGCCGACCCGCGCCGCCTCACCCTCCGCCGCTGCCCGAGCGCCGACTGCGGCTGGCTCTTCCTGGACGCGAGCGGCCGCCGCCGCTGGTGCAGCCTGGCCACCTGCGGGGCGGCCCGCCGCGAACGGGAGGATCCTCCGGACGACCCTCCGGACGACCCTCCGGGTGATCAGCCCAACGGGAGCGCCATCTCCACCAGCAGGCTCGACGGATCCAGCTCGTAGGGCTCGGACCGCCCGGTGAAGGCGAACCCCCGGCGGCGGTAGAAGGCCGTCGCCCTGGGGTTGTCCTCGTGCACCCGCAGCACCAGCCGGCGCGCCCCGGCCTCCTCGCGCGCCCAGCCGAGGACGGCGTCCAGCAGGCCGTCGGTGACCCCGAGCCCGCGGCCCCGGTACGCCGGCTCCACCCAGACGCCCACCAGCAGGGCCTCCTCCGGCTCGGGCGTCAGCGAGATCATCGTCCCGACCCACCGGCCGTCCGCCGCCACGGCCGCGAACCCGACGCTGCCCGCCGCGCTCACCCGCTCCACCCGCGAGCGCCACTCGTCCTCGTCGTGCCCGAGCGCCGTCTCGTAGGTCTCCATGAACGCCATCGGCGTGTCCAGCAGCTGCGCGAGCCGCACCTCCCGCATCCGCTCCCAGTCCCCGGGCCCGATGCGCTCGATCCGGTGGTCCATGCCACTCCCCCGTCCTTCTCGTGATCGTCCGACCCCCGCAGCATAGGGCGCGCCGTCGGCCGGGTCCGGACGTGATCCGGTCCCGGCCGCGACGGGGGCGGGCGGTGGTCCCGCCGTCCGTCCCGGGCGGGCGGCGGGCCGGCCGGATTCCCCGTCACCACCGCGTTGCTGGCGCCTGCTTATTGACGAACCCATGACACTGACGGACCATCATGCTGGCGCGCGCCGCAGTTCCTCCCCGTTCCGTCCCTACGGACCCCCCACAGGAGGACAGTCATGCGACTGCCCCGCCGAGGGAAGCCCGCCGCGGTCACCGCCGTGCTGCTGGCCCTCGCACTCGCCTCCCCGCTCACCACCCGGGTCGCCGCACAGCCGGTCACCGGCGACGCCGTCGCCGCGGCCGAGGCCGCGGCCGACACGCCCGACACGGCCCGGCAGTACCGCCTCGACGGTCCCCGCACCGTCGCCGAGCGCACCGCCGTCGCCGCCACCGGCGCCTCCGTCGACGCCGTCCGGCCCGACTCGGTGGTGGTCACCGCCACCCCCGCCGAGCTCGCCCGGCTGCGCGCGCTCGGCTGGTCCCCCACCCCGCTGCCGGGCCCCCGGTACGGCGAGGACGGCCGGGGGAGCACGGCCGCGGCGCCGCTGTACGACTTCCCGCCCGCCGACTCCGGCTACCACAACTACGCCGAGGCCGCCGCCGACATCGACGCCGTCGTCGCCGCGCACCCCGACATCATGAGCAAGCGCGTGATCGGCACCTCGTACGAGGGCCGGCCGATCGTCGCCGTCAAGATCAGCGACAACGTCGGCACCGACGAGAACGAGCCCGAGGTGCTGTTCACCGCCCACCAGCACGCGCGCGAGCACCTCACCGTCGAGATGGCGCTCTACCTGCTGCACGAGTTCGGCGACAAGTACGCCACCGACAGCCGGATCGCGAACGCCGTCAACAGCCGCGAGATCTGGGTGATCCCCGACCTCAACCCGGACGGCGGCGAGTACGACATCGCCACCGGCCGCTACCGCAGCTGGCGCAAGGACCGCCAGCCCAACACCGGCAGCCGCTACGTCGGCACCGACCTCAACCGCAACTGGGACTACAAGTGGGGCTGCTGCGGCGGCTCCTCCGGCTCCACCTCCAGCGAGACCTACCGGGGCGGCGCGCCCGAGTCCGCCAAGGAGACCAAGGTGGTCGCCGACTTCGTCCGCAGCCGGGTGGTCGGCGGCAAGCAGCAGATCACCGCGGCCATCGACTTCCACACCTACAGCGAGCTGGTGCTCTGGCCGTTCGGCTGGACCACCGCCGACACGGCCACCGGGATGAGCGCCGACGAGGCCGCCGCCTTCGCCACCCTCGGGCGGAGCATGGCCGGCACCAACGGCTACACGCCCGAACAGTCCAGCGACCTCTACATCACCGACGGCGCGATCGACGACTGGCTGTGGGGCGTGCACCGGATCTTCGCGTACACCTTCGAGATGTACCCCGGCCCGAACGGCAGCAGCGGCTTCTACCCGCCGGACGAGGTGATCGGACGGGAGACCAGCCGCAACCGCGAGGCGGTACTGCGGCTGGTGGAGACGGCCGACTGCGTGTACCGGGTGATCGGCAAGCAGCAGCAGTACTGCGGCACCGCGACCTGACCACCTGACCACCTGACCACCTGACCGGCCGGTCACCCGGAAGCACGGCACCCGGACACCCGGACGCCTGACCGACCGCGCCCGGACGCCCGAACGCCCGGACACCCGGCCGGGTGCCCGCCCGCGCCCGGTCACCCGGACGCCCGGCCGGGGCCTCTCCCAAGCAGGCCCCGGCCGGACCCCGGACGTAACCTGAGGTGATCCGGCCCGCGCCCGTCCCTCCACGCACCCGGATCGGGAGGTGTGATCGATGCACGGTCCCCCCGGAGGCCACCCGCCTCCCCCGCCCGCGGCCCCCACGGGGGTCAGTTCGCGGGCCGGCGAGAAGGGCCTGAAGACCGGCGCCCTCGGCCTGGTGTCCTCGGTCGCCATCGGCCTGGCCTCCACCGCCCCCGCGTACAGCCTGGCCGCCACGCTCGGCATCATCGTGGTGGGCGTGGGCCTGCAGGCGCCGATCATCACCGTCCTGGCGTTCATCCCGATGCTGCTGATCGCCTTCGCCTACAAGGAGCTCAACGCCTCCGACCCGGACTGCGGCACCACCTTCACCTGGGGCGCCCGCGCGTTCGGGCCGCGCACCGGCTGGTTGGGCGGCTGGGGGATCGTCGCCGCCGACGTCATCGTGATGGCCAACCTGGCCCAGATCGCCGGCGTGTACGGCTTCCGGTTGTTCGGCTTCAACGGCCTCGCCGAGAGCACGGCGTGGACGACCGCGGCCGGGGTGCTCTGGATCGTCGTGATGACCGCGATCTGCTACATCGGCATCGAGATCTCGGCGGCCCTGCAACGCTGGCTGCTCTGCGTCGAGGTCGTGATGCTGGTGCTGCTGTCGGTCACCGCGCTGGTCAAGGTCTACGGCGACAGCCCGCCGGACACCGCGATCCAGATCTCCGCCTCCTGGTTCAACCCCTTCGAGGTCTCCTCCGCCACCGCCTTCACCGCCGGCATCCTGGCCGCCGTCTTCATCTACTGGGGCTGGGACACCGCCGTATCGGTCAACGAGGAGACCGCCGACGCGGCCCGCACCCCCGGCCGCGCCGCCGTCATCTCCACCGTCCTGCTGCTGCTGATCTACGCGCTGGTCGCCACCTCGGCGCAGGCCTTCGCGGGCATCGGCACCGAGGGGATCGGGCTCGGCAACGAGGAGAACTCCGGGGACGTGCTGTCCGCCCTGGGCGGCGCCGTCTTCGGCAGCACGGGGCTGGGCTGGTTCCTCACCAAGCTGCTGATCCTCATGGTGCTGACCTCCTCCGCGGCCTCCACCCAGACCACCATCCTGCCGACCGCCCGGACCACCTTCTCGATGGCCGCGCACAAGGCCATCCCGGCCAGGTTCGCCCGCGTCCACCCCCGGCACCTCACCCCGACCTGGTCGACCATCGGCATGGGCGTGGCCTCGATCGCCTTCTACGTGCTGCTCACGGCGATCAGCGGCAACGTCCTCGCCGACTCGATCGCCTCGGTCGGCCTGGCCATCGCCTTCTACTACGGCCTGACCGGCTTCGCCTGCGTCTGGTACTACCGCAGGGTCCTCACCCGCAGCGTCCGCGACCTGGTTCTCAAGGGCGTCGCCCCGCTGGCCGGCGGTCTGATGCTGCTGTACTTCTTCTGCTACGGGGCCTTCGACGTCTACGCCGACCCCGACTACGGGGCCACCTCGATCGACCTGCCGGTCGTCGGCGAGACGGGCGGCGTCACCGTGATCGGCATCGGCGCGCTGGTCATCGGCGTGCTGCTGATGATCGTCCAACGCGTGGTGCAGGGCTCCTGGTTCACCCACCCCGACGTCCCGGTCAGCGCCGCCGACCCCGCCGACGCGCCGTAGGGCGGGCGGGTCACGGCGGGTGCGGAGGGGAGATACCCCCATACCCCCTGGGGTACTCTGGAGGCGAACCCCCGACCGAGAGGTGGCTGCTGTGAAGGTCGACGAGGACGCGGTCGGCGCGGTCCTGAACCGGCTGCGCCGGGCTCAGGGGCAGCTCGCCGGCGTGATCGCGATGATCGAGGCCGGGCGCGACTGCAAGGACGTGGTCACCCAGCTCGCCGCCGTCTCCCGGGCCCTGGACCGGGCGGGCTTCAAGATCGTCGCCAGCGGCATGCGTCAGTGCATGGCCGCCGCGGACGGCGACGAGCCGCCGATGAGCGAGGCCGAGCTGGAGAAGCTCTTCCTCACCCTGGCCTGACCGGCCCCACACCTCCCGGCAACGTCCTCCGCGGCCCCGCGGTGGACGCCCGACGTGCGGCCGAAGGCGCGGCGGAAGACGTCGATGAACGTACGGGCCGACGACCAGCCGCACCGTTGGGCCACCGCCGTCACCGGCACGTCCTCGGCCGGCAGCACCGGGGCGCGGTAGGGCCGGAGTCGGGTGCGCCACTGCGGGAAGGCCGCCCCGAGGTCGGCGGTGCGGGGCCGGGACGGCGTCCGGAGGTCGGCGGTGCGGGGCCGGGACGGCGTCCGCGCGTTCGCCCCGACTTCCCGCCCCAGCTCGGCGAGCGTGCGCCCGTCGGCGGGATCGTCCCGCGGGATCGTGGGATCGCGCAGAGCCGTGCGAGGCCGGGGGTCGGCCGGGGCCGACAGGTGGACGGGCTGCTGCGGCGAGGCCGCCGCCCGGCCGAGCAGGACGGCGACGGGCCGCTCCCGGACCGGCGCCGCGCCCGCGCCGCGCCCGTCGAGGCGTCACCACCGGCAACCCAAGGATTTCTTGACTGCACGTCAGGAACAGGGGCGCGCCGCATGCGCCCCGCGAACGCCCCCTCCCCCGCAACGCCGGCGGCAAGCCTCAGGGCGGGTCGGACGCGCCCTGATCGGCGAACTCGGCGCGCACCCCGAGCAGGCGGACCGGGCGGTCCAGGTCGAACCGCTCCAGCAGGGTCAGGGCGGCGCGGGTGATCTCGCCGGGATCGCCGGTGGGTGCCGGCAGGGTGAGGCCGTGGGTGTGCGTCAGGAACGGCGCGAAGCGGACCTTCACCGTGACGCGGACGGCCGGGCGGCCCTCGTCGGCCACGTCCCGGGCCACCCGCCCGGCCAACTCGGCGACCTGACGGCCGATCTCCGCGCGGTCCACCAGGTCGTGCTGGAAGGTGCTCTCCCGGCTGTGCGAACGCGCGACGTGCGGGGCGGCGGTGACCTCGGCGTCCCCGGCGCCGAGCGCGAGCGCCCGGAACCAGGGCCCCATCGTCGGGCCGAACCGCTCGGCCAGCCGGGCCGGGTCGGCCGCCGCCAGCTGGCCGACCGTCCCGATGCCGGTCGCGGCCAGCTTGCGCGCGGTCTTGCCGCCGATCCCCCAGAGCGCCGACGTCGGGAGTCCGCCCATCACGGCCGCCCAGTTCTCGCGGGTGAGCCGGAAGCAGTGCCCGGCGGCGCCCCCGCCGGGGGCGGTCGGCTTGGCGAAGCCGGTGGCCAGCTTGGCACGCAGCCGGTTGTCCCCGATGCCCACCGAGCAACCGAGCCCGGTCGCCTCCCGCACCGCCGCGCGGATGCCGGCGGCCAGCGCCTCCGGATCGTCGGTGTCCGCGCCGACGAACGCCTCGTCCCAGCCGAGCACCTCCACCACGACCGGGAACCGGCGCAGGGCGTCCACGAACCGCTCGGAGACCTCCCGGTAGGCCGGCGCGTCCACGGGCAGGAACACCGCCTCCGGGCAGCGCCTGGCCGCCACCCGTAGGGGCATGCCCGAGTGGATCCCGTACGCGCGGGCCTCGTACGAGGCGGTGGAGACCACCCCGCGCGCGGTCGGGTCACCGGTGCCGCCGACCACGACCGGCCGGCCGCGCAGCTCCGGCCGGCGCGCGACCTCGACTGCGGCGATGAACTGGTCGAGGTCGACGTGCAGCACCCAGGACGTCGGCGGCCGGCCGGGGTCGCCGGCGTTCAGGACAGGCAGCCGACGTGCGCGAGGGCCCGCTTGAGCAGCACGCCCTGCCCGCCCGGCATCTCCTGCTGCACCAACGGTGACGCGGCCTCCTCCGGGCTGAACCAGACCAGGTCGAGCGCGTCCTGCCGCGGCCGGCAGTCCCCGGCCACCGGGATGATGTAGGCGAGCGACACCGCGTGCTGCCGGGGGTCGTGGAACTCGGTGATGCCCAGGGTCGGGAAGTACTCGGCGACGGTGAACGGCTGCAACGAGGCCGGGATCCGCGGCAGCGCCACCGGGCCGAGGTCCTTCTCCAGGTGGCGCAGCAGGGCGTCGCGGATCCGCTCGTGGTGCAGCACCCGGCCGGAGACCAGCGTGCGGCTGACCGTGCCGTCCGGCCCGATCCGCAGCAGCAGCCCGATCTGGACGACCTCACCGGCGTCGTCCACCCGCACCGGCACCGCCTCGACGTACAGGATCGGCATCCGGGCCCGGGTGGTTTCGAGCTCCTCGGGACCGAGCCAGCCGGGCGTGGTTTCCGTCATGTCAGACATTGGCTGATCGTACGTTCCCCACCACCGTCACGCCGAACGCCCCGCCCGCATGGTGGAACGCGAGCGGGCCGGGGCGGCGTCCGAGGCGGCGTCAGGCGGCCTCGATGCGGGCCACGATCTGCTCGCAGAGCTCGTGGGTGCGCAGCGCGTCGTGGGCGTCGAGCGTCTTGCCGGTGCGGACGGCGTCGAGGAAGGCGAGGACGATCTGCTCGATGCCGCGCTGGCGGGCGACGGGCACCCAGTCGCCGCGGCGGCGGGTGGTGGGCTGGCCGCGGTGGTCGATGATCTCGGCGAGGTTGTGCACCTCCCGCTTGGAGTCGGCGCCGGAGACCTCCAGCACCTCCTCGGTGGAGCCGGAGACCCGGTTCATGATGCCCAGCGCCGTGAAGCCCTCCCCGGCGAGGGTGAGGACGACGTGCTCGACCAGTCCGCCGCGGGTGCGGGAGCGGACGTCCACGTGCTCGATCTCGCCGGGCGCGAGGAAGCGCAGGGTGTCGACGACGTGGATGAAGTCGTCGAAGACCAGGCTGCGGGCCGCCTCCGGGAGTCCCTCGCGGTTCTTCTGGAGCACGATCAGGTCCCGGGGCCGCTCCAGCGCGTGGACGTACCCGGGGGCGTGGCGGCGGTTGAAGCCCACCAGCAGCGACCGGCCGGTGCGGTCGGCGAGGTCGACCAGCCCGCGGGCGCCGTCCAGCGTGTAGTCGAGCGGCTTGTCGACGTAGACGTCGACGCCGGCCGTGAGCAGCTGCTCGACGATCGGCACGTGCTGATCGGTGGCGGCGTGCACGAAGGCGGCCCGGATGCCGCCGCCGATCAGCTCGCCGAGGTCGGTGAAGCGGTGCTCCGGCGCGATCCGGTGGACGTCGCCGAGGCGGTCGAGCTTGGCCCGGTCACGCGTCATCAGACGCAGGTCGAGGCCCGGCAGGGCGGTGAGGACCGGCAGGTACGCCTTCTGCGCGATGTCACCGAGCCCGATCACCCCGACCGGGAGCGCGGCGTCGAGGGCTTCGGTCTCAGTCATGGAATCTCCTGCGGTCCGGCCGGTCACGCCGCCCAGCTTAATCGGGCGACGGACCGCCCCTCCCGGGAGTCCTCGGGGCGGTGAGGAAGGCCAGCAGGTCGAAGGGGGGTGGGGTGGGGAGGGCGCGGCGGTGCAGGGTGGCGAGCATGGTGGTCACGGCGGTGGTGACCGGGGTGGTGCGGGTGCGCTGTTCGGCCCAGTGCCAGTCGCCGTCGGGGTTGACCTCCAGGAAGACGGGGGTGCCGGCGCTGAGCAGGAAGTCGAAGGCGCCGTAGCGCAGCGACATCGCGGCGGCCAGCGCCCGGGTGGCGGAGGCCACCGCCGGTGGCGGGTCCACCGGGCGGATCCCGACCCGGTCGGGCGCGAGCCAGGGGTCGGCGGGGTCGGTCTTGGTCACCTCGAAGGTGTGCAGCCGGCCGGCCACGTAGTAGACCCGCAGCTCCTGCTCGTGCTCGACGTACTCCTGCACGATCACGGGCGGGTGCGGAGGGTCGGACGGCGGACGGACGGACGGCGGGGTACCGGGCGGCGGGGCGGCGGGCGGCGGGGCGGCGCAGAGGCCGGAGCGCTCGACGACCACCGGGAAGACCCCGTTCAGCCGCCCGGGTGCGGACTCCACGAAGTGGTGGTGCGCCGCCTTGAGGACCAGCCGCGGACAGTCGAACGCCTCCCCGGCGCGGTACGGGTCGGTGGTCAGCAGGGTGCGCGGCACCACGATCCGGTGGCGCCGGGCGAGCTGCAGCTGGGCGAGCAGGCCGGGGCGGCGCGGGCGGATCGCCGTCCCGGCGATGGCGGCCAGCTGACCGGCCGCGGCCTGCCAGGACTCGCGGAGGAACCGGGTGCGGGCCCGGTCCTCGGCGGTCGCGGCCGCGGGCGCGTCGATGGCGGACACCGCGAAGTGCCGGATCCAGGTCACCGTGGGGGTCAGCCAGCGGCCGTTCAGCCGGGCCGCCCGGCCGTCCGGGGCCACGAGCAGGTCGGTGGCGAGCAGTTCGTCGGCGTTGAGCCGGGCCGAGCGGACGCCCTCGGCGGCGAGCCCGTCCTGCACGGCGTCCAGCTCGCCGTCGCACGCCCGGCTGAGCAGCAGCACGCACGGCACGGGCCGGGGCCGGACGTCGAGCACCCGCGCGGGTTGCGCGAGCTGGGCGAGGAAGGCCGCGGGGTCGGCCGGGCGGGTGTCAGCCATCGTCACCGGCCAGCAGTTCGTCCGCCATCACCAGCAGCTTGGTCACCGTCGCGGCCACGTGGTCGGAGGCCAGCGGGAGCCGCTCGGCCACCCGTTGCAGCAGCGGCGGGCCGTCCTGCGGGCCGGGGGCGGCGCCGGGCCGGGCGGCGCGGTCGGCCTCCCGGGACCGGAGCCGGAGCAGCAGCTCCAGCACCGTCGCCATCTCGGTCGCCAGCAGCCCGAGCGAGGCCATGTCGCCGAGGTCGCAGCGCTGCCGGCTGTCGTGGTCCAGCACCTCCAGCACGCCGATGCAGTCGCCCTCGCAGATGAGCGGGGCGGCCATGATGCTGCGCGGCACGTAGCCGGTGGACTCGGCGGCCTTCCGGGCGAACCGGGTGTTCTGCGCGACGTCGTCGATCACCACGGGCTGGCCGGAGACCATCGCCCAGCCGGCGATCCCGGTGCCGCCCGGGAACCGCGTCCCGAGCAGGTGGTGCTCGCCCTCGCCCGCGACGGCCTCGAAGACGAGGTCCCCGTTCGCCTCGTCCACCAGGAGCACGGAGGCGGCGGCCGCGCCGAAGACGCTGCGGGCCACCTCCACGATCGACTGGAGCAGTCTGCGCTGCGGCAGGTCGCCCCTTTCCGGCGGGCCGATCTGCAGCGGGCCGGCCTTCGGCGGGTCAGTCGACACACGCACCTCCCTCGGGTACGGCTCCGTTCACGGCGGACGCGGCGGCTTCGGCGGACACGGGCGCGGCAGCCGTGTTCTCGGCAGCCACGTTCTCGGCGGACACGTTCTCGGCGGCCAGGTAGAGGACGGACTTGAGCTGGAACGGCGTGAGCGCGCGGTGCTTGCCGAGGATGAGCGCGCAGATGCCGGAGATGTGCGGGGTCGCGAAGCTGTTCCCGGTGCTGAGCAGCTGCCGGCCACCGGGCCCGGCCACCGGTACCCGGACGCCCCGGGCGTAGAACTCCACCGGCGGCGACGGGTTGTAGTAGTAGGTCATCGGGTTGGGGCTGTCGTGGCTGGCCACCGAGATGACCGAGGCGAACGGCCACGGGTAGCTGCGCACCGGCATGTTGTGCGCGGACGCGACGATGACGCAGCGCCGGAAGTAGGCGGCGTCCGCGAGGTCGCGCAGGGCCTCGCGGAAGTCCGGCTTGGTGGTCGAGAGGCTCATGTTGATGACGTCGAAGCCCTCCTCGATCGCCCAGGTCAGTCCGGTCAGCAGGGCGGCGCCGCTGCCGTGCCGGCCGCTGGACAGGACGCGTACCGAGGTGAGCGAGACCGCGGGGGCGAGGGAGCGGATCACGCTCGCGCAGGCCGTGCCGTGGCCCGAGGTGTCGACGGGCTCGGTCGGGGTGACGGCGAGGACGCCGTCCTCGCCGGGGACCACGTCCAGCGCGCGGTCGAGCCCGCCGACGAGCGGGTGGTCGCCCTCCACCCCGCTGTCGAGCACGCAGACCCGTACGCCGGCGCCGTCGGAGCCGCCCCAGGCCCACTCCGGGGTGACCGGGGCGAGCGGGGTGATGTCGAAGGGCTCCTGCGGCACCGTGGTGACGGGCAGGCTCCAGGCGGGCACGCCCGGGAAGTGGTCGCGCGGCGGCCTGCGCCAGGGCGGCGGGCCGGTCGGTGGCAGGCCGCCCGGTGGCTGGTCGACCGGCCGCTGGCCGGTCGGCGGGGGCCCGGGCGACGGGCGCCCGGGCGGCGGGAGGTCAGTCATCGGCTCCGCCCTCCTCCACGGGCTCCGCGGCGGCCAGCCAGGCGCGGACCCGGCCGGCCGGTAGCGTGGCGCCCTTCTGCTCGAACCTCCGCAGCGCCTCGGCCGCGGCCGCGTTCGCCCGGCCGCCCGCCCCGGCGGCCCGGAGCACGACGGCCAGGTCGAACAGCGTCTCTCCGGTCAGGCACAGGTCGTCGGAGCCGTCGGCCAGGGACCGGGCGACGAGGGCGGCGGCCACCGCCTCCTCGTGCCGCCCGTGGGCGGAGGCGATCCGGCCGCGGAGGGCGGTCGCGCCCAGCCGGGCGCGCAGGCCCGGCGCCGGACCGCCGTCACCGCCCTCACCGCCGTCCCGGTCGAGCCCGTCCGGCCCGTCCGGCCCGTCCGGCCCGTCCGGCCCGTCCGGCCCGTCGAGCCCATCGAGTCCGTCGAGCCGGTCCAGGGCGGACGCGGCGGCGGTGGTCCGGCCCTGGGCGAACAGCTCACGGGCGATGGCGACTTCGGTGTTCCGGGTGTCCGGGGCGTGCTCGGTGGTGCGCAGCACGCTCAGGCTCTGCCGGTAGCGCGCCTCGGCCACC
This sequence comes from Kitasatospora sp. NPDC127111, assembly GCF_042677465.1. Taxonomy (NCBI): domain Bacteria; kingdom Bacillati; phylum Actinomycetota; class Actinomycetes; order Kitasatosporales; family Streptomycetaceae; genus Kitasatospora; species Kitasatospora sp. NPDC127111. The sequence goes on along the minus strand of NZ_JBHXTG010000035.1, from coordinate 17,621 downwards.
TCGTGGGCGCCGGCCAGCGACTCCACGAAGCCGGCGGCGTCCAGCACCACCGCGTCGGCCAGGTCGACGTGCACGTCGCCGGAGTACGCGAGCGCGTCGGCCACCGTGCGGCGGGCGCCGTCGAGGTCGCCGCCGAGCGCCTCCAGATGGGCCCGGGTCACCAGGACCGGGATGAGCAGGGCCCGGCCGGCCGCGAAGCGGTGGCCGAGCAGGGCGCACAACTCCAGCCCGGCGGTCACCGGGGTCGGCGCCCACTGCGCCGACTCGCAGACGGCGCAGAGCAGTCGGTCCTCCTCGTAGCGGTCGCCGAGGGACTGTGCGCGGGCCAGGGCGAGCCGCAGCGAGGCCTCGGCGGAGGCGGCGCGCTCGGCGGCGAGGTCGAGGTGGGCGGTGAGTTGGTGGAGCCGGCACCAGCCGAGGTCGTTCCCCGGGTCGCGCTCCAGCTCCGCGGTGAGCGCGGCGGCGTCCGCGGCCACGGCTCCGGCCGGGGCCAGGCCGAACCGGAGTGCGACGATGCCGCGCTGGACCGCGCAGACGGCCGTGTTGCGGGGGTCGCCCGGCAGCGCGGCCTCGGCGGCGGCGAGCGCCTCGCGGCACCGCTGCTCGTCCTGCAGCCAGCTCCCGGCGTCGCAGACGTGCAGCGCGAGCGGGGTGTGCCGGGGGTCGCCGTCGGGCAGCAACTCGCGCCCTCGCTCCAGCAGTTGGACGGCGGCGGGCAGGTCCTTGCGGGCCAGCGCGGCCATCCCCTCGGCGATCAGGGTGTCCGCCGCCGGGCCGGCGAGCGGTGGCAGCCGCCGCTCCCCCGGTCGCAGTTGGCGGCGTAGCCGGCTCGTCGCCTCGACGTGGTACACCACGGCCATCGCGTCCTGCGGCCGCTCCCGGCCGAACCGCTCGGCGAGGTAGCCGTGCCAGCGCTCGCGCCGGGTCTTCGGGGTGAACTCGTAGGCCGTGTCGCGCAGGAGGGCCTGGGCGAAGCGGTAGGTGCCGGCCGGGCCGCGTTCCAGGACGCGCCGCCGGGCCAGCCGCGCCATCGCCTCGTCGGCCTCGGCGGCGCCGAGGCCGTCCGCCGCGGCCAGCTCGCGCAGCAGCTCCCGGGTGAACTCGCGCCCGATCACGGCCGCGAGCTCCAGCAAGCCGCGTTCGGCCGCGGGCAGTTGGTCCAGCCGGGCGCCGAGGATCGCCTGGATGGTGGGCGGGATCTGGGTGCCGGGGGCGGTTTCGGCGAAGACGTCCATGAGCTGCTCGGCGAAGAGCGGATTGCCGTCGCACAGGGTGGCGACCCGGCTGTTCACCTCCTGGTGCCGCTGTGGGTGGACGTCGCCGCGCAGCGCCAACTGCTCGACCAGTTCGGCGGTCTGGTCCGCGTCCATCGGCCCGAGTTCCAGGGTCGTCGCGCACGGCTTGCCGCCGCCCCAGGCGCCGCGGAGGTCCAGCAGCTCGGGACGGGCGACGCAGAGCAGCAGGACGGGGACGCCGTGGAGCCAGGTCGCGATCTCGTCGACGAGGTCGAGCAGGGTCTCCTCGGAACGGTGCAGGTCGTCCCAGACCATGACGACGGACCGGGACCGGCCGAGGACTTCGAGGAGTTGCCGCACCGCCCAGGCGATGTCCTCGACGCCGACCTGGCCGGTGCCGCCGTCCTGGTCCACCACGGTGCCCAGGGTGCGGGCGACCAGGCCGGGCGCCGGCGTTCCGTCGGCCGCGTCGGCGTCCTGCGCCAGCAGCCGGCTGAGCGCGGGCCAGCCGCCGGGGAGCGAGCCGAGCATCTCGGCGAGCGGCCGGTAGGTGATCCCGCGGCCGTAGGCCGAGCAGCGGCCGGTCAGTACCGTCACCTCGCCGTCGGGCAGGCCGGCCAGGAACTCCCGGACCAGGCGGGACTTGCCGATGCCGGGCACGCCGAGCACGGTGGCCAGGCAGACCTGCCGTCGCAGCCGGGCGCGCCGGAAGCTGTGCGCCAGCTCCTCGAGTTCGTCCGCCCGGCCGATGAACGGGGTGACCGGTGCGGGGGTGTCGGCGGCCGGTGCGGGGCCGGTGACCCGCCAGGCCGGCACCGGCCGGGCCTTGCCCTTCAGCCGCAGCGGCGCGACGGGCTCGATGCCGACCTGCCAGCGCACCACGGCCGCGGTGTCGGCGCAGAGCAGCACCTCGCCGGGCCGGGCGGCGGTCTGCAGCCGGCTGGCGGTGTTGACGGAGTCCCCGACGACCCGGAAGTCGTCGCCGGCCCGGGTGATCACCACGACGTCCCCGGTGCAGATGCCGGCCCGCGCCTCCAGTTTCACCTGGTAGCGGGCGTCGAGTTCGGCGGTGAGGCCGGCCAGCGCGGCGAGCGCCCCGGTGGCGGCGCGCACCGCCCGGACCGCGTCGTCCTCGTGGGCGACGGTGGCGCCGAAGGCGGCCAGGATGGCATCGCCGATGAACTTCTCGACCGCGCCGCCGTGTTCGGCGATGCAGGCACCGCAGCTGGCGAAGTACCGGTCCATGACCTGGCGCAGCGGTTCCGGGTCGAGCCGCTCGGCGAGGGCGGTCGAGCCGACGATGTCGAGGAACAGCATGGACACCTTGCGCCGCGTCTCGCGCTGCGGGGCGCCGGCCGTCAGCGGCGCGCCGCAGCCGGCGCAGAACCGGTCGGCGGCGGCGGCGTGGCGTCCGCACGCGGGGCAGTTCACCGGATGCCCTTCCCTGCTCGTCCGTTCGTCCCCGGGCGCTCGGCCCCGGGGCCCGGTCCGCCGTCCTCGCCGCCGCCTTCGCCCCCGGGCTCGCCCCCGGGGTGGTCGCCCCCGGGGTGGTCGTCCACGTCCGGCCGGGCAGGACCGGGCCCGGCGGCCGGTGTGGCGTCCGGTGTGGCGTCCGGGCCGGGGAGGGCGAACCGCGCGCAGACGCCCGCGAGCACGACGACGACCCCGGAGGCCGCGAAGATCGTGTCGATCGGGCCGAACCGGAACCCGGCCACCGAGCCGGTGAAGTCCCGCAGGCCGCTGCCGGCGAGCCAGCCGGCCAGGACCGCCGTCAGCATCGCCGCCAGCCGGGTGACCGGGTAGAACACGGCCAGCACCCGACCCCGGAACTCCTGCGGGGTCGCGGCCAGCAGCAGCGGTGCCATCGCGGTGTTCAGCATGGTGATCGGCAGGATGAAGACGAACAGCACGGCCACGGCGGCGGGGAATCCGGTCTGCCGGGAGTACAGGACCAGCAGGGCGCCGCTGACCATCAGGCCGATCCAGGTCGTCCGCCGGGCGCCGATCCTCCCCACCACCCGGCCGGCCGCCAGCGCGCCGGCGATCCCGCCGATCCCCGTCACCATGCCGAGGTAGCCGTACAACTGGGCGGAGGCGTGCAGGTTCCCGGTGGCGAAGAAGACGTTCAGGGTGGACAGGGCGCCCACCCCGAGCTGGCCGATCACGGTGAGCAGCAGCAGCGCCACCAGGAACCGGCTGCGCCCGAAGAACCGCAGGCCGGCCGTGAACTCCTTGACCAGGCCGGGGCGTTCGTCGCCCGCCCGGTCCGGGTCGGCGGCCGGGGCCGGGGCAGGCCGGATGTCGACCGAGCGGATGGCGACGTACGACACCAGGTAGGAGAGCGCGTTGAACAGCAGCGCCCACTGCAGGCCGACGGTGAACAGCAGCGGTGCGGCGATCGGCGGGCCGACGATCCAGGCGGTCTGCCCGGTCGCCTGGGCGATGCCCGCCGCCCGCGCGCGGTCGGCTTCGCCGCCGACGAACTCCGCGACGACCGCGAACCGCGCCGGGGTGAAGAACTGGCCGGCCGCGTTGAGGGCCAGCACGGTCAGGTAGATCAGGCCGAGCCAGACCCCGGCCGGCAGGTCCTCGGCGGGCAGGAAGGAGACGGCGGTCAGCGCGGCCACCAGCCCACCGCGGATGACCTCGGTGCCGAGCATCGTGGCGCGTTTGTCCCAGCGGTCCACGAAGACGCCCGCGAGGGGGCCGACGAACAGCACGGCGGCGCTGGTCGCCAGCACGACCCCGCTGACCGCCTGCGGCCCCCACGGCTTCCCCTTGGCCAGCACGGTCGCCACCCAGAGCACGAGGGTGGTGCCGAACACGGCGTCCCCGACGGTGGAGACGGCCTGGCCGAACCAGAGCCGGGTGTACTCGCGGTTGATGAGGGTCGGCGGCCGGAGTCTCATGCGGCACCCGCCGAGGTGACGAGCAGCGTCATCAGGGCGGTCACCAGGGTGGTGTGATAGGCCTTCGCGAAGAACGCCCCGGCCGGATCGGCCGCCGACGCCCTGGTGCCCGCGGACCGCCCGGGGATCGCGCCGTCGCCCTGCTGGGCCCGGGCCAGGCAGGCGAGGGCGGCCGTGCCGCAGGGGGTGCGCAGCGGCTCCAGGCCCAGGCAGACCTGCGTGATCAGGAGTTCCGCGGCCAGGTCCCACCAGTCGCGCCGGGCGCAGTGCTCCAGCAGCCGGCTGACCAGCTCGGCCGCGTCCGCCCGGGCGTCGGCGGGCAGCCCCGGGCCGGTCCGGCCGAAGTCGCTCAGGTAGAAGGCCGAGTGCGTGACGGCGTACGCCTCCGGGACGGTGACCGGCGCCTCGCCGGCCGGCACCGCGCGCCGCGCCGCCTCGGCGGGCAGCGTGACGAGGACGTTCCGCGCGATGAGCTCCTCGTACGGCTCGACGGTGTGCCGCACCCCGGCCTTGTCGGCGTAGTACCGCAGCTCCAGCCGCTGGTAGGGCGATCTCCCCCGCGGTGACAGGTCGTCGGCGGCCAGCCGGGCGAGGACGGCCCGGCACGGCCGGTCGTCGATGCCGTCGGGGGCCAGCGCGGCGTAGACCAGCCCGTAGTAGGCGGCGCAGCGGGGATCGGCGGTGACGAGCCGGGGGAAGTCGGGGTGCGGCCAGAGGGTGCGGACCAGCGCGGTGACCCGGCCGAGCCGGGGGTCGTCGCCGGCGCCCAGCCGGGCCCAGCAGTGGCGGAGCAGCGCCAGCTCCAGCGCGGCCTTGGCGCGCGCGTACGGCGCCTCGTGCTCCGAGTGGCCCCGGCCCGGCGCGTACGGGTCGAAGCGGTCGAGGTTGCGCTCCAGCCAGGCGAGGGTGCCGGCGGACAGCCGGTGGAGGTCCGACGGCGCGGTGCCCGGGGGCACGGTGCCCGGGGGCGCGGTGCCCGGGGGCGTGGCGGCCAGGGGCGTGATGTCCAGGGGGGTGGCGTCCGAGGCCGCGGTGTCCGGGGGCGTGGCGTCCGAGCGCGCGGTGTCCGGGAGCACGGTATCCGGGGGCGTGGTGTCCGGGGGCGTGGTCACAGGCGCCCCGTCTCGTCGAGGTAGTCGAGCAGGGCCGCGTCCACCGTGTCGTGGAAGTCCGCGAGCGTGCGGCGGTCCTCCGCGCGCCGGTACAGGTCCTCGCAGCCGACCCAGCGTTCCCGGGTGACCGGGTCGGGCAGGTAGCCGCCGGTGATCGTGCCGACCTCCCAGTCGGCCCGGCCCGCGGTCTCCCAGCAGCTCGACAGCGTGCCGTCCGCGCTGACCACCGCGCCGTAACGGCCGTCGCCGTAGCCGCAGGTGACGCACGGACGGTGGGCCTGCGGGCGGGTGACGGTGAAGCCGAGATCGAGGGCGCGGCGTTGCCAGCGGGTGAAGCGGGCCGACAGGTCGCGGCTGTGCGGGAGGTCGTTCCCGTAGCCGATGCCCACGTCGCCCACCTGGGCGAAGTAGAGGGTGCAGCGGGCGGGGTCGAGCGCCGCGGCGAGCCGGTCGATCAGCGCGTCGACCCCCCGGTAGGTCTCCCGGGAGACGTTCACCCGCAGGATCCACCGGAGCGGCGAGGCCGCGGAGGCCCGGACGATGTTGCGGACGGTCGTGTCGAAGGTCCCGCCGCCGTCGGCGCGCCGGATCCGGATCCGGTCGTGGTCGGGGCGGTCGCCGTCGAAGCTGACCTGGACGGAGCGGAGCCGGAGGCCGGCCAGCCGGGCGGCCAGGGCCGGGCTGAGCAGCGTGGCGTTGGAGATCATCCAGGCGGACGCCAACCCGTGGTCGGCCGCGCGTTCCAGCAGTTCCAGGCAGCCGCGCGGGTTGAGCAGGGGCTCCCCGCCGAAGAGCAGGACGCGGAGCTCCTCGACGCCGGCGGCGGCCATCCGCCGGTCGGTGAAGTCGAGGATCGCGTCGATGGTCCTCGAGGTCAGGCGGGTCCGGGCGATCCGCGGCGGGCGGCTGCCGCCGTCCGGGTCCTGGCCGGTGTTCTGGAAGCAGTAGCCGCAGCCGAGGTTGCAGTTCGTGCTGGTCAGCACGGTCAGCGAGAAGCTGCGCGGGAGTGCGGCGGTCAGCAGGCCGTGCTCGCGCAGCCGGCGTTCGGTGGCGGGCAGCAGCCGCCCCTCGGCGGTCAGCTGTCCGTCGCGCAGGCGGGCCAGCCCGCCGCCCGGGCCGAGGAACCACCAGTTCCGCTCGCCGCGGAGGATGCGCGCGCCGGCCGCGTGCTCGGTGCGGTCGTCCACCCGGGCCCCGGTCACCGCGCCCCCCGGACGGCCGGCGACCGCTCCTCGGCGCGGTCCGCCCCGCCGGGGCGCCCGTGCAGGACGGTCAGCGTGGCGAGGGCGGTCACCAGGGTCGACTGGTAGGCCTTGCGGAAGAACTCCACGGGGGTCGCCGCGGCGTCCGCCCGGTCCTCGGTGCCCCGTCCGGGGATCGCGCCGCCGGGGGACTGCACGTCGGCGAGCATCCGCAGCCCGGCCGCGCCCGACGGCGTGCGCAGCGGGTCGAGGCCGAGGCAGTGCTGAGCGAGGACCAGTTTGCCGGTCAGGTCCCACTCCCCGCGGCGGACGGTCGCCTCGGTGAGGCGGCAGACCCGGTCGCGGGCGTGCTCCAGGGCCGCGCCGGTCAGCACGTCGGTGTCCGGGTCGCCCGGGCCGGGGGCGCGGAAGCCGAAGTCGGTCAGGTGGAAGACCGTGTGGGTGACGTCGCAGACGTCCAGCTCGGCCAGCGGCCGCCCGGCACCGTGCCGGGCCAGCCGGCCGGCCTCGTACAGCTCCCGGTAGGAGCGCAGGCGGTGCGGGAGCCCGGCGAGGTCGGCGTAGTACCTGGTCTCCAGGCTGCCGAAGGGCGACTGCCGGCGCGGGGTCGGGAAGCCACCGGCCGCCAGCTCGGCGAGCACCGCCCGGTGCGGGCCGTCGGTGAGCCCGGCGGGTGCCAGCGCGCCGTACGCGAGCCGGAACTGCCAGGCGTAGCGCGGTTCGGCGGCGAGCTGGGGCGGGAAGCCCGGGTCGCGCCAGACGCGCCGGACGGTCCCGGTGACCTCCGCCAGGCCCGGGTCCGCCGGCGCGGCCCGTTCCCAGGAGCGGCGCAGCAGGGCGAGCTGCAGCAGGGCCTTGACCCGGGGGGTGAGCGGCAGCTGCTCGCGGCCCGACGGCGAGTCAAGAAAGCCCGAGTGGAGGCGCATCCAGTGCAGCGCCCCCGTCGACAGTTCCGCCACGACCGCTGTGTCCAGGCCTGCTGATCGCGTACCCATGGTTCTCCCGGTTCTGTGTGGAGGTTGCTGACGGCCGGGCCACCCGCTCGATGACCTCGGCCGCGCGGGCGGCGCCGTCCGCCGCAGCCAGCCGGCGGCCGAGCCGGCGGGCGCGCTCGCGCAGCAGGTCGTCGCGCCAGGCCGCCTCGATCGGGCCGGACGGGTCCGGCGCCGCCGTTCGCGGGACGTGGACGGCCACGCCGGCCCGGAGCAGGGCACCGGCGAGCAGCGGCTGCTCGGAGCCGTTGGGCGAGACGCCGAGGGCCCGGCCGCGCAGCAGGGCGGCGAGCACCGGGGCGGACGTGCCGCTGGTCAGTACCAGGCCGGCCAGGTCGACGAGCGGCCCCAGCCACGGCTTGCGGACGAGCAGGACGTCGGCCCCGGGAGCGGGTCGCGGGTCGGTCGACCGTCCCTGCTCGACGACGGCCTGGAACGGGCCGCCGGTGAAGGCCGCGTTGAGGCGGGGCCACGGGGTGCCGCCGCCGAAGAAGCGGCCCAGGTGGACGTAGACGACGGGTTTGCCGGAGCGCTCCAGGTGCGCCCGGATCTCCGCGAGCTCGGCCCGGTCGGCCGCGGGCTCCCAGGTCAGCGGTCCGACCTGGTGCACCCGCTCGGGCAGCACCGCGCCCGGGTACTCCAGTCCGGGGTCGCCGCGCAGCAGCAGCGCCTCGCCGAGCAGCGGGCCGCCGGACCGGTGCGGGGCCCACCGGGACGGCCGCCCGGCCAGTCCGGCCTGTTCCCGGGTGGCGGCGTACAGGTCCAGGCACTCGCGGGTGCGGTTCTCCCTCGTCCGGCCGAACTGCGGCTCGCCCTCGCCGCCGCCGCGGTAGTCCCACAGGTGGACGGAGAGTCCGATCACCGCCACCGGGATGTCCAGCGTCTCGGCGGCGAGCAGCGCGCCGTTGCACAGCACCGAGGTGACCAGCAGGTCGGCCCGGGCCTGCCGGGCGGCGCGTACGACCGCCCGGTACTGGGCCACCCCGGTGGTGCCCCACCAGGTGGCGGAGAAGGCCCGCCGGCCGCCGAAGTCCTCCGCCGCCGCGAACGGCAGGCCGGCCTCGGCCGCGACGGGGGCGGCCGAGGAGCGGCCGAGCAGGCCGACCCGGTGGCCCCGGCGCCGCAGCTCGTGCCCGGCCGCGATCGCCGGATAGAGGTAACCGCCGTCACTGAGCGGGCAGAGCAGGATGTTCACGGGGCCTCCGGGACGGGCCGGTCGGGGCGCCGAGCGGGCCGCCCGGGCTCCGGCGACCCGCGCCGGCGGCCGGGTGACGCGGCCCGCTCGGTCCTCACTCCTCGACGTCCGGGATCAGAGCGCCGAGCTGTTGTTGACGACGCACCAGTCCTCGACCGCCTCCTCGGCGGGCACCCCGTGCGCGACGACGTCGACGTCCTCGTCCTCGGTCTCCGCCGGCTCCGGGTTGATGTCCTCGGGCATGCTGTCCTCCTCTGCGGTCGCGGCGTCCGCTACGCCGGTCCGAGAAGAAAGGTAGGGATCCCCGGTATGACACCGATTAGGTGCCGGTTTGATACCGGTATGACGATCGGTCAGTGGTTCGGCACCGGGACGCGGTCGGCCGCGCGGGCCGCCAGTTCCCGCGCGTAGGCGAAGGGCAGCGCCGGCATCTCGTAGCGCACGGTGTGGGCGAGCCCCTCCACGTTCGGCACGGTGAGCAGGCTGGCCTCCAGCAGGTGCTCCAGCACCCGCACCGCCGACTCCGGGTCGGCCCCCAGCACGGCGGCGGCCTGCGGCAGGGTGAACACCGGCTCGGTGAGCCGGCCGAGCCGCGGCACCGCCCAGTGCGCCGCCTCGGGCAGGTCACCGATCGAGTCGGCGAGCCGGGCGCGGACCGCCAGGTCGTCACCGCACAGCTCGTCCAGCAGCGCCCGGCTGCCCGCCATCCGCGCGCCGTACTCCCGTAACGGCACGTGGCGCAGGAAGGCCAGCCGGTCGGCCGCCAGCCGGACCCCGAGGGGCAGCAGGCCCGCCGCCCGGACGATCCGGGCGGCGGACTCGCGGTCCGCGTCGACCCGCTCCCGGCCGATCACCCGGCCCAGGAAATCCACCGCCTCCTCCGCCGCGAACGGCGCGAGCCGGACCCGGTGAGCGCCCTCCAGGCCGATCAGCCCGGGCCGGGCCGTCACCACGACGGCGCTCTCCCCGGCCTCCGGCAGCAGCGGCCGCACCTCGCACTCCCGCCGGGCGTCGTCCACCACGACGAGGGCCCGGCGCCCGGTCAACCAGAGCTGCCAGGCCCACTGCGGGTCCGCCGGGGCCGGCAGCGGCGGCCCGTCGGGCGAGGCGGCGGCCAGCAGTTGGCGCAGCACGTCGTCCAGCGGGCGCAGCCGCCCGTCCTCGCCGCGCAGCCGGACGAACAGCCGGCCGTCCGGGAACCGCTCGCCGAGCCGGTGCGCGACGTGCACCGCGAGCGCGGTCTTGCCCGCGCCGAGCGGGCCGGTCACCACGGCCGGCCGGTTGCCGCCCCGGACCAGGGCGTCCGTCAGGTGCCGGGCGGCGGCCACCCGGCCGGTGAAGGCCGGCGGGTCGCCCGGCAGCAGGTTCGGCGGGGCCTCGCGGCGCGGACGGACGGGCGCCGGCGGCGGCCCGGCCGGCGGCTGCTGGTCGCACAGCAGCGACCGGTAGAACCGGGCCAGCGCCGGGCTGGGCGGGAGCCCGAGCTCGTGGGCCAGGGACTGGCGCAGCTCGTCGTACACCGCCAGCGCCTCGGAGCGCCGGCCCGCCCGGCAGAGCGCGGTCATCTGCAGCATCCGCAGCCGCTCGCGGAGCGGGTGCTGCTGGGCGACCTCGGTGACCCGGTCGATCGCGGCCGGTCCGCCGCCGGCCGCGAGCTCCGCCTCCACCCAGTCCTCGAACACCCCCAGGTGGCGCCGGTCCAGCCGCTGGGCGGCGGCACCGATCAGCGGCACGTCCCGGAACCCGTCCAGGGCCGGGCCCCGCCACAGCTCCAGCGCCTCGCCCAGGGCGCCCGCCCTGGCCCGCTGCTCGAAGCAGAGCGCGTCGAGCTCGCCGGCCGCCGCGTGCAGGACGTAGCCGCCGGCCTGGTGGCTGATCCGCGGGCCCGGCCCGGCGGACCCGGGCTCGCCGCCGACCAGCCGGCGCAGCGCGGAGACGTACACCTGGAGGTTCTTGCGGGCGGTCCGCGGCGGCGCGTCGTCCCACAGCGCCTCGACCAGGGCGTCGAACGAGACCCGCGCATTCGCGTGCGAGAGCAGTGCCGCGAGCAGGATCTGCTGTTTCCGCGATCCCGGGTCCACCGGACAACCGTCCACCGTCACGCGCAGCGGCCCGAGAATTCCGAATCTCACGGCCACCATCTCACGCCAACTTGATGGCGGTGGAATGCCCTTCTACCTCGGCGTCCGAAACGGCGTCGAGCCGCTGTTTGACGGAATTGAGCACGGCCACTTCGTCCTCGGTGAGCCCGGAAAGCACGTCCCGCTGTTCCGGTGTCAGCAGGTCGACCGGGTTTCCCGCCTGCCGGAGGGCTGCGAGGGCGTCAAATGTCATGGTCCCCTCCTGTTTCGCCTGGGTCGGGTGCCAGAACATCATGGCCTTCGGCCCGGGCGGCGTCCATGAGACCTTTGGGCCAGAATTCCTCCTCGGCCGGAGCCGTCGCGACAAACAGCGCGAACAGCCCGGCCTGCAGTCTCGACCGGAGTCTCAGCTTTGCCAGAATGGCGGTGACGAAACGCTTGACCGTGCGTTCGCTGATATTCAGTTCCCGGGCTATCGACCGGTTGTCGTAGCCGAGGCCCAGCAACTCGAGGACGTCGCGTTCCCGCGGGGTGAGCGCCCGGGTGAGCGGCAGCGCAGCCGCCAGCGGCTGCGGCAGCCCCGGCCGCCGGGGAGCCCCGCAGGACGGGCACACCGGGGGTAACTCACCGCCCGTCCCGGTCAACGCACCCGTGCCTCGGCACACGGGGGCCACGGCATTTCTTCATGGAACGCCAACAGGATCCCCCCTCGGGACACACGATCGCGGTGCCCTCATGCTGACGGCCCCACCCGGCACCGGCAAGAGGGCGTACCTGCCCTGATAATGCCAATGCCACGGCCGTGCAACGGCCTTGACGCCGACCCGGCACGGGGGTTCGGTCCCCGGGGGGCGGCGGGCCGCGGGCCCGGCGCCCGGCCGGCGGGCCGGGAGGCGGGCGGGGGGCGCGGCGAGGGCTCCAGGACCGGGCGGGGCCTCTGGGGTGTCGGCGGGCCCGACTGGCGGGCCGGGCCGACAGGCGATGCCCACAGCGGCCTCGGCCAAGGCGCCCAGCACCGGGCGAACCAGCGGACCGAGCCTCGGAGGCGGCCGACAACCCTGGCCATCGGGCCCGAACGTCCGGCGGTGGCCACGGCGGCCTCGGCCCAGGCGCCCATCACCAGGCAAGGCCCCGGTCCGGCGCCCCGACTGCCCCAGTGCACCAGTCCCGGACCTCGCCAGACCGCACCCGCGCCAGCCTCGACCACGGCGCCCAACACCGGGCACGCCCCTCGGGTGCGGCGGCCCGACTGCCCCGGCGCCCCGGATCGCAGCCCCAGCCGTCAGGCAGTACCCCCGGCGGCCCTCGGCGAGAGCGTCCAGCACCGGGCGAATCAGCGGACGGAGCCCCCGGGGGACGGCAGCCCCACTGCCCCAGTGCACCAGTCCCGGACCTCGTCAGCACCGAGCAAGGCCCCGGGTGCGGCCGCCCGGCTTCCCCAGCGCCCCGGATCGCAGCCCCAGCCGTCAGGCAGTACCCCCGGCGGCCCTCGGCGAGAGCGTCCAGCACCGGGCGAATCAGCGGACGGAGCCCCGGGGGCGGCCGGCACCCCGAGCATCGGGCCCCGATCGTCAGGCGGTGGCCGCGGCGGCCTCGGCCAGTACGTCCAGCACCGGGCAAGGCCCCCGGGGAACGGCAGCCCCACTGCCCCAGTGCACCAGTCCCGGACCTCGCCAGGCCGCACCCTCGGCCACGGCGCCCAACCACGGGCGGGTCACCGGGTGCGGCCGCCCGGCTTCCCCGGCGTCCCGGATCACAACCCCAGCCGTCAGGCAGTACCCGCAGCGGCCACGGCGAAAGCGTCCAGCACCGGGCGGATCAGCAGACGGAGCCCCGGGGGCGGCCGGCACCCCGAGCATCGGGCCCCGATCGTCAGGCGGTGGCCGCGGCGGCCTCGGCCAGTACGTCCAGCACCGGGCAGGGCCCCGGGTGCGGCGGCCCGACTGCCCCAGTGCCCCGGATCACAACCCCAGCCGCCAGGCAGTACCCGCGCTGGCCTCGGCAAAAGCGTCCAGCATCGGGCGAATCAGCAGACGGAGCCCCGGGGGGCGGCCGGCACCCCGGGCATCGGGCCCCGATCGTCAGGCGGTGGCCGCGGCGGCCTCGGCCAGTACGTCCAGCACCGGGCGGATCAGCGGGTGGCCGTCCGCGCCGGCCCGGACCGCGGCGAAGACCCGGCGGGTGGCGAGCGCGCTGTCCACCGGACGGACCGCGACCCGGGCCAGGTCCACGCCGAGCAGCGCGGAGCGCGGCACCAGCGCCACCCCGGCACCGGCCGAGGCGAGCGCGACGACGGCGCGGAAGTCGTCCGAGGAGTGCACCAGGCGGGGCTGGAAGCCCGCGTACTCGCAGGCCAGCAGCACGACGTCGTGGCAGGGGTTGCCCGGATACGGGCCGATCCAGGGCTCGTCGGCGAGGTCGGCGACGGCGATAGGGCCGTCGCCCGCGGCCAGCGGGTGGGCCAGCGGCAGCACCGCCTCGAACGGTTCGGCGTACAGCGGCACCCGGGTCAGCCTGGCGTCGTCGGCCCGCGGCGCGCCCCGGTACTCGACGGCCACCGCCAGGTCGGCGCGCCCGTCCAGAACCATCGGGAGGCTGGCGTCCCCCTCCGCGTCGAGCACCTTGAGCCGGACGCCGGGCGCGCGATCGGCGAGCCTGCCGATGGCGGGCGCGAGGACGAGCGAGATCCCGGTCGCGAAGGACGCGACGGTGACCTCGCCGGAGACGCCCGCGGAGTAGGCGGCGAGGTCCGCCTCGGCCCGCTCCAGCTGGGCGAGGACGGCGTCGGCGTGACCGAGCAGGATCTCGCCGGCCGCGGTCAGCCGCACGCCCCGGCCCTCGCGGGCGAGCAGGTGGTGGCCGGTCTCCTGCTCCAGCGCAGCCAGTTGCTGGGACACCGCGGAGGGGGTGAGGTACAGCGCGGCCGCCGCAGCGGTCACCGTCCGGTGGTCCGCCACGGCCCGCAGGGTCCGCAGGCGTCTTGCGTCGATCACACGCCAATTCTGCCAGCGTGCCGCGACACTCCCGAGCGCGGGGAGCGGGAGGTGCGGCCGGGTGCGTGCGGTCTCCGGCGGAGCCCGGCAGAGCGGGATGCGGGCCGGAACGCGGAGTGGGAAGTCGGACCGGCCGGCTTCCCACTCCCAGAACATGTGGCCCTCCCACCGGCGAGGACACCGAGCCGCACCTCGACCGGTGCCACACGGGCGGCAACGCGGAGTGGGAAGTCGGACCCACCGACTTCCCACTCCCGGCGCGTCCAGCACTCCTGCCCGACAAGGACACCGCACGGCACCTCGACCGGCGCCACGGGAGGGGAAAGTCGGACCGGCCGACTTCCCACTCCCGGGGCGTGCGGCACTCCTGCCCAGCGAGGGCACCGAGTGGGGCGTGGGCGGGCACCGCGCAGGGCAACGCGGAGCAGGAAGTCGGACCGGCCGACTTCCCACTCCCGGGGTGTGCGGCACTCCTGCCCGGTGAGGACGCCGAATGGGGCGTGGACGGGCACCGCGCAGGGCAACGCGGAGCAGGAAGTCGGGCCCACCGACTCCCCACTCCCAGAGCGCCCGACACTCCCGCCTGACAAGAACACCCAGCGACACCTCGACCCGCGCCACGGCGGCAACGCGGAGTGGGAAGTCGGGCCCACCGACTCCCCACTCCCAGAGCGCCCGGCACTCCCGCCCGGCGAGGACCCGCACGACACCTCAACCGGCGCCACGAGCGGAAACACGGAGTAGAAAGTCGGACCGACCGACTTCCCACTCCCGGGGTGTGCGGCGCTCCTGCCCGGCGAGGGCGCCGAGTGGGGCGTGGGCGGGCACCGCGCAGGGCAACGCGGAGCAGGAAGTCGGACCCGCCGACTTCCCACTCCCAGAGCGCCCGGCACTCCCGCCCGGCGAGGACCCGAATTGCAGCTCAACCGGCGCTACGGGCAGGAACGGAGTGGGAAGTCGGAGCGGCCGACTTCCTACTCCCGGGGTGTGCGGCGCTCCTGCCCGACAAGGACACCGCACGACACCTCGACCGGAGCCACGGGAGGGGAAAGTCGGACCGGCCGACTTCCCACTCCCGGGGCGTGCGGCACTCCTGCCCAGCGAGGGCACCGAGTGGGGCGTGGGCCGGCACCGCAGAGGGCAACGCGGAGCAGGAAGTCGGACCCGCCGACTGACGGCACCGAGCGGAACCCACGCGGGCACCGCGAAGGGCAACGCGGAGTGGAAAGTCGGACCCACCGACTGCCCACTCCCGGGGCGTGCGGCACTCCTGCCCAGCGAGGGCGTCGAATGGGGCGTGGGCGGGCACCGCGCAGGGCAACGCGGAGCAGGAAGTCGGGCCCACCGACTCCCCACTCCCAGAGCGCCCGACACTCCCGCCCGGCGAGGACCCGCACGGCACCTCAACCGGCGCTACGGGCAGGAACGGAGTGGGAAGTCGGAGCGGCCGACTTCCTACTCCCGGGGTGTGCGGCGCTCCTGCCCGGTGAGGGCGCCGAGTGGGGCGTGGGCGGGTGCGGTGGGAGGGGCGGGGTCGGTGAGGAGACGGGCGGTGAGCAGGTACTGGGTGAGGCAGCCGGCGAGCAGGACGGCGACGCCGCCGACCGCGTCCAGCACCCAGTGGTTCGCGGTGGCCACCACGACGACGAAGGTGACCGCCGGGTAGAGGGCGGCCAGCGGGCGCAGTCGGCGGTGACGGGCGGTCGTCATCACCACCAGGGCGCACCAGCAGGCCCAGCCGATGTGCAGCGACGGCATCGCCGCGTACTGGTTGGTCAGCGCGGTCAGGGCGCCGAGCGGGGCGTCGCCCGGGATGCCGGACGGGTCCTCGCGCAGGCCGAGCCCGGGCACCAGCCGGGGAGGCGCGAGCGGGTAGCCCCAGAACCCGAGCAGCGCCAGGCCGGTGGCGGCGAACAGGACCGTCCGGGCGGTGCGGTAGCGGGACGGGTGCCAGGTGTAGAGCCAGACCAGCACGCCCAGCGGCACCGCGAAGTGCAGCACCTTGTAGTACTGCTGCGCCGCGTCCAGCAGCCAGCCGGGGGCCCGCAGCGCCCAGCCGTTGACGGTCGGCTCGATGTCGATCCGCAGCGTCTGTTCGAGCCGGTAGAGGCTGCGGGCGTGCGCGGCGGCGGTGGCGACGCGGTCCGGGGCGGCGTTGCGGATGTACGTGTAGACGCCGTAGCCGACCTGGATGAGGAGCAGCTCCAGCACCAGGTTCGGGCGCGAGACCGGCCGCAGTGGCGCGGGCAGCAGCGGGATCCCGGGCAGCGCGGGCCGGTGGTACGGGGCCGGGCCGGGGGCGCGGGTCAGGTGCCAGAGCGGGTCGGTGCGGGAGCGGAAGGCGAGCGCGGCGGCCGCGGCGAGGGCGACCAGGATCGGGGCCTTGCGCAGCAGCAGGCCGCTGACCGGTTCGATGCCCGGGTCGAGCATGGTGCTGGGCAGGAACGTGACCGTGACGGCGATCACCGGCCACAGCGCTCGGTCCTCCGGGCGGCGGCCGAGCCGGCCGGTGGCGGCGAGGAGCAGCCAGCCGAGGTCCCCCGGCCCGGCGACCGGGGCGGCGACCAGGGTCGCGCAGCCGAGCACGCCGGCCGCGAGCAGGGGCTGTCCGTCGCGGCCGAAGGCGTGGGAGCGCCTGACGGCGAGCACTGCGGCGGTGACCGCGACCGCGAGCCAGACGCCGAGCAGCGGCGGGCCGTGCAGGCCGAGCCGGAGCAGGACGCCGAGCGCGGTCAGGTTGCCGGGGTCGCCGGTGGCGGCGGGGTCGTCGAACCGGTGCCAGAAGCGGACGGCGCGTGCCGGGTCGGCGAGCCGGACGACGCCGTGCAGCAGGACGGCCACCCCGAGGGCGGTCAGGACGGGGGCGGCCGCGAGGCGGCGCCGGTCCGGGCCGGGGCGCGGGAGAACGGCGGTGAAGAGGAGCAGGACGGGGTGGAGCGCGATCGCCGCGCCCAGCGCGAGACCCGCCGGGCGGGCGGGGCTGCGCGGCAGGACGTCGAGCAGGACGAGGGTGGTCGTGGCGAGGCCGAGGACGGCGTCGACGGGGTGGCCGCGCAGCTCGGCGCCGACCAGCAGGGCGGCCGCGGCGAGCGGGCCGACGGCGGCGGGGGCGGGCACGCCCGGGGGCGGGTGACGGGCGATCAGCGCGCCGGTCACGGCCACGGCGGCGAGGGCGGCGAGCACCAGACCCGCCCGGGTCGCGGTGGACGGCCAGGCGCCGAGGAGGAGGGGAAGGGCCGGCCGGTCGGCGGCGGCCCCGCCCAGGGTGGTCCAGGTGACGACGGCGGCCGCGACGAGGGCGATCACCCGGCAGAGCGTGGTGAGGAGGGCGGTCCTGGGCGCCGGCCTGCTCGCGCCCATCCCGCTCCTCTCGCCGGCACCGCCGCGCCCGCGCCGCTCGGCAGCGGGGCGCCTTCCTGCCGACTCTCGGCCGCCGACGCCCTCTCCGCACCCCGAACGACGCCGCGCGGGGGACAACGCCCCCGCGCGGCGTGGGCGCGGTACGGGGATCGGCGCGGGCACGGCGCAGCGCGGGGGACAACGCCCGGGCGCGGGCGCGGTACGGGGATCGGCGCGGGCGCAGCGCAGCGCGAGCGCGCGATGCACGCGGCGCGGGTCCTTCGGGCTCGGGCTCGGGCCCGATGCCCGCCTGGGCGCGGCGCAGGTGTGCAGGTGTTTCGTGCACGTCGCAAAGCGTGCACGTCGCAGAGCCGAGGTGCTGTTCGCAACGTGCGAGGTGAGCGAGTACCGGGCAGCGGGGGGAGCGTGCGGCCCGGTGCGGCAAGAGGAAACGTTTCGCCCGGCCCGCGCCGCACTTCGCGAAGTCACCTCTTGGCAACGTGCGGGAGGCGGGGGAGCGCAGCGGCAAGTCCGCGGGCGGGAGTGGGAAGTCGGACCGGCCG